>DASQYF010000298.1:0-7798 GCA_035639375.1 Nitrososphaeraceae archaeon | reverse complement strand
TAACGCTTTTTCTCAAGAGACAACAGCCCAAGGATTTGTGTTTCCAAACCTATCTAGTCAAAGTGATACATACGGATGATAAGGAAAATCAGAAATTTATGATAATAGTAAAGGCGATATTGCTGATTGATATAATAACAGAACATGAAAATCAGGAAATATATGTCTTCAGAGAATATAATATGATAAGAAGAATATGTATTGAATACTATTAGAGATGAAAAGATATCTAATAACAGCCACACATATATTGGGAATCAGACATACAATAAAAAACCTGCGGTATGTAATTGATATAATAAAAAATTGAAAACCCTTCTTATTCTTCGTCATGCAAAATCTAGCTTGAAAGACCCAAACATAGCAGATCATGAAAGACCATTAGATGAACTTGGAAAGAAGGATGCATTACAAATGGGAAAGCTAATCAGAGATAAAGATCTAATCCCAGATTTCATTTTAAGCTCCACTGCAGTACGGGCTAAAACTACAACAGAACTTGTGGCAGAAGGTTGTGAATATAAAGGAGATATTGTTTTTAAACAGTCCCTTTATAAGGCTAAACCAAAAGACTACTTGAAAATCATAGAAGGACTTTCTGATAGATATGTGAGTATATTATTGGTAGGACATAACCCAGCAGTCGAAGAAACAATGGAAGTATTTACAGGTTTATTAGATAAAACAATGTCTGCATGTGCTCTAGCTCATTTGAAAGTACCGATAGAGAAATGGTCTGATCTTAAACAGGAAAAAAACAATATCAGAGCAGAATTAATAGCGGTTATAAGACCAGAGGATTATCTTAGAAGATAATAATAATAATAATAATAAATCAATAAACTACTCAACTTACGCCCAAATTGCCACCGTATGCACACAATATCCAAATTATCAATTCATGAAATACAGATATGGGGTGTTTACTAAGTGTTCTTATAAAGAGAAAAGTAGCTGATAGGAAAGAAATTGTTTAGTGTCATAGATGAAAGCAAATAGAATAAGAAACATTCCTTTAGTCTTGATAATTTATTCTATAAGATCTAAACTTGCAAATAACAGAAAGAAAAAAAGTTGTATGTGTTTTGTTTAAGCTGCTATAGACAAATCAATAGAATCCTTGAAACTCCCTTGACATCATATGTCGATTCAAGAAATTCTATGATATAGGTAGTTCAGTAAATGTGATAATTATTTGTTGGTAATTGAAGAAAAGGTTATCTACATGCTGTACAGACCTACTTCTTGATTATGACCTATATTAAACACATTGAAGGTCGCTTCAAGCAGGGAAAAAGAGATGAAGCAGTACAAATGATCGTAGACTTTTATAATGGACTAGTAGGAAAGGTAAAAGGCTTCAAGGGCTTTATAATGACAGGAAGTTTAGATGATCCTCAAAAAGCTGTTAATATATCATTATGGGAAACAAGGGAAGAAATGGATAACTATTATGCAAACGATAAAGACCACTCCTCTCTTCTAGAGACACTCAAACCATTAATTGAACAAGTGATAGAAAAAGGCGATTATACAGTTTTCAAATTTAATATTGCATAATCAGAGGATTAAAGACCACATCTTAATTGATTCATTCCTCAGCTGCCTTCAATTAGTAATATCAGATTTACTATAATGAAATGATATTCTTCATAATAATCAGTCAAATTTGATTTGCAATCTTTGGGCCCGTTCCGATATTGGTACTTTTGGGTGGGTCCTGACAAATAAAAGGTGTAAACATAAAAGAAGTATACACAAGAACAACAAAGAATTGCAGTAGATAACAAGTAAGATTCCGTATCAGCATAAATCCTTAGAATCTATTCCAGGCCTTATGCTACTCTTAGACTAAATCATTTTACACTTCGCAAATGGATTACATACACTGGTGTATTGCATCCCACCGAACCCGCTGACAATATGAATATGCATTTATCTAATAATTATCTATTCTGGGTGGCAAATCTGAGTCAATTCTGTCCCATATCCCACCGAATCCGCTAACTATACGGGTTCTTATACTGTAGAGAGTAGAATAACTATTGCTGGCATACGGAAGAAAGGAGTGAATAATTAAAAGATGGCAATGAAATTATCTACTACATTAAGTCATATCACAACTATACCTAATTCTAGCAACGCCAAAATAATTACTGAATTTTATCATTATATGAAAAGCATTGGAACTTCTGAAAACTATCAAAATCAAGTTCTTAAAGCAATGATTGTTTTTGCCAACTTTTTGGGTTCGATTAATTTTTTAATGTAAATAATAAACAGCAGATGGTTGCCTTCTTGGATACCAAACATGTGAGCCATACTCACATTGCAGCTAGCCAATATGGTTTAAGGTCCCAAAATCTTGTGGTCTAATAATCAATACTCATTGCGAGATTTGGGTCAAATTAATCGTCAGGTGCATTCGATTGACAGGTTAGATCATCCGATTCCTCGTATGGGAATCGTGCCTTATCTTTATAGAGAAGTAACCAGATGATTTGATTCTTATTGACACTTGCTTTACTTCAGAGCTTCCTAAGCTTAAGAACGATATTGCTAATCCTGGATATAAAAATGGAGAACATCCAAGGGATAATTTTTGACACACGTCCATCCTGACCATTCAAGCCGCTAACGAGATTTTTCAAAGATGAAATCCTGGCTAGCAATGATTAATAGACCGATGTCATTAGTTCATGAAAAGTGTGACGACATGAGATGCGAGAACCCTGTCATGAATCAGATCCTCGATGCTTACAAACCAATGTGGTCGCTAAATCATGCCATTTCTTTAATGGGCTGGGACTTTGAGACTTATATGCCTAGGAAAGGCACGGAAGAAAGAGGAGTGGCCGATTCTCAACTTCACATGCTGCATAAGGATCTTCTGCAAAACAAAGATTTTGTTGGTCTTGTTGAGTCAGCGAAGAAACTGGGGAGCCTTAGCGATTTAGAAAAGGGCATTGTACGAGTACTCAACAGGGAAATAACCAAGCAGATCAAGATACCCAAAGAGTTGACTGAAGCAGAATCTCTGGAAAGAATAAGGGGCAACATGGCATGGAGGGAGGCGAGAGAAAAATCTGTTTTCATGATGTATGCACCCCACTTGAAGAAAATGATAGAAATAAAGAAGCAAATCGCTGAGAAGATAGGTTATGAAAAGCATCCATATGATGCGCTTTTGGATACGTTCGAAGAAGAGCTTACAGTAGATGACTTGGATAAAGTATTCGGTGCATTGACCCCGCGTATTCAGAAGATTCTGAAAAAACTCGTAGATTCAGGCAGCCCGTTTTGCAAAGAGAGCAAACTTGGAAAATCAAAGTATGATATCCAAAAAGTTGATGAGCTCAATCATGATATTTTGACTCTCCTGCAATACGACATGGAACGTTTCAGAATGGATGTATCTACGCATCCTTTCACTGAGGCTATGGGCCTCAACGACGTCAGAATAACTACTCGGTATGATGGGACTGATTTCAAAAAGTCGATATCTAGTACTATTCATGAAGCTGGTCATGCCTTGTATAATCTGCAATGCGATCAGTCATTGTCTGTTACTCCTCTTGAAGGCGGATCTTCGCTTGCGCTCCATGAATCTCAGTCAAGGTTTTGGGAGAATATTGTGGGCAGAAGCCTGCCTTTTGTTCAATTGATAGCTCCCTTGATTAGAAAGCAAGTAAGTTTCGCAAACCAAGCAACAGATGACGAGTTGTACATGTATTTCAATAATGTCAAGGCTGATTATATACGAGTTGACGCCGACGAGGTTACATACAATCTTCATATAGCAATAAGATATGAGATAGAGAAAAAAATATTTGGAGATGAGCTCAGCGTCTCTGAGATTCCTGAATTCTGGAACGATAGAATGGAGCAGCTGCTTGGAGTGAGACCAACTAAGGATTCACAGGGAGTGCTTCAAGATACACATTGGAGCAGTGGCCTCTTTGGCTATTTTCCAACTTACACTTTGGGAAACTTGGTTTCAGCAATCATTGCTTCAAAGATGCGCAAAGACCTGGAGTGTTACGAGGGAGACATCAAGAGGGGTAATTTCAAGCCTATCAGGGAATGGTTAAGATTAAAAATACATCAGCATGGATCTGTTTATGCCCCCAAAGTGCTTCTTAATAATACCTTAAATGAGGGCTATAACCCGGATCACTTTGTTACCTACATAGAGACTAAATACGTTGGGTCCTGAACCCTAGACTATTTGATTAAAGCTATATCTAATTCTTTTTATACTATTTTTTTGATTACTTTTGTTAGAAGTGGAGGACTTCGCAGATAACCTTAAAGAATAGTCAATAGAACCCGATTACATGCAGGAATCTCATCCCACCGAACCCGTGAATTAAATTAACTACTACTAGCTTTGTAATGGAAATTACCTATCGTGTGTGACAGACAGACAGAACTAGACGTTTGACTTGTCTAATTTCATTTCCCTTCTATTTTTTGCAATTATGATGCTGCATAGAATTATGAAAGCAACTTGAAAGAGTTCTATTGTTATATCTAATTGACTTACTGGATATCCACGTCCTGGTACTGCAATAAGATACATTATTATCAGAATAACTGTTCCACCTATGCCAACATAATACCAAGGTTTGATCCATCTCTTAATGGTAGGTATAATCCAGAATATTTGAGTTAGACCTGAGACGATAAAGAATATTGTAATATCTATTGACATTTGTGTAAAAAACATCGGAACAATTGCAAGATGTAATACACCTGCTATAAACGTGGATGCAGCGGCTGCATAAAATAATGCTTTATTAGTCAAGAGCTCATTTTAAATTATTCCACATATTATACTTATGGAAAATTGGAGTTTTCCTGCTGAGAAATCATTTTTTGATCATGCGCTAAGTAGCATGACTGTGCTTCAACTACAACATGCTTGTGAAAGCCATACTATAAACCAGAAGAACGACTTTCAGAGAAATGAAAGCTAAATTAAAGATAATATTTATGATATTTATTTTGAAGAATAGAAGGGAAGAAAACCTTTAAAGCTTAAGATATCTATATCTTATTAGGAACCTGCTTTTAGCACCGATATCGGCATGGATTCCACCGAATCCGTAGAATTTACATCTATTTGTATTTTAATATTATAGTATTTATCATATCCTAATATTTCTTAATTCGTTAAAGAGAATCTTAGATGGATGATTTTTGGATAGATATTCAGTATGAAACAATATTTGAGAACCTAAAAAAACAGTAACTAAATCTTTATCTTCACACTATCTCCTTCAATTTTAGTTTCATAGATTTCTTGATCATATGTCTTAATATGAGCCATTAATTGTCCTGCATGTTACAAGTACTTTTGCCATGTTTTTGGTAGTGGTTCTATTTCTTTCGAAGGTGTTAGAACAGGCTCTTTGACCTTCATACCAGTAGTAATATCAAATCTTGCTCCATGAAAAGGACATGTTATGATATTATCATTTGCTAGATTACCCATTGAAAGTAACGCATTCATATGACTACATCTATCATTTAATGCATAAAATTTTCCGTCTATATTGGCATTTAGTATTTCTTTTCCTTTTACTTCTACATGTTTCATTTGTCCGTTGGCAATTTCATTTGTTTTGACAGCTTCTAGATATTCCTCATCTGTATTGCTCATTGTCTAAAGGATAATTATAAGATATTATTATTTATATTCGTCTACAAAGTTGCCTCAAATTCATTTTATATTTCGCTACCTATACTATGTCAATAAAAAGAAAAAATAAATAAGAACAAAGCAACATGACCCGTATATATGCAAGGAACTAATCCACAGAACAATGAAAAGATCTGCTAAAACCCATCCATGATAGAAATAATATGGTTAAACGATTTTTATCTTTTTGAATTCAAATCTTTATTTATATCTACTATATGTCTATCGCATTTGTGAGGAGGAGGATAAAATAGTTACCTTAGTAAAGTCTCTGACTGGATCTGAAAGCCAGCCAAAAAGATCTTCCAGAACCTTTTGTTCCATTGGTCCAAATGAAGTCGACCATTGAGATGAAGGATAGAACAAATGGCCGAGGTCCGGATATGTTATCAAAGTATGATCAGGATGTCTTACTTCTGTTAGTTTTTGTTGTAAAAGAAATGCTTGCTGTATTGGGGTGTCTGTATCGTTCTTTCCTTGCAGTATTAAAATAGATGTATCGGAAGGAACTTTACTTATGATATCCAAATTAGGTATCGAAGAGAAATGTGATGTAAGCCAAATAGGACACGGTTTTAGACCGCTACACTTCTCACCTGGTGTCACAACTGATAATGATTTGAGTTGGTCTATTAGTCTGGGTTTAAGTTCGTCAATAATACTTATGAATGTGTCGTTGTTTATATTATATTGGGGATTCAGTTGCTCGGCTGTCCCATTGACAGTAGTAATGTTTTGAGTAAGAACTAGAGTGAGATTTCCGACCAAAGAGCTGAAAACAGGATTCTCCGACGCTTCTTGTACTGATATCAATCCATTGTGATTATGGTCTAGCACCTGTTGAGCGTAGTGTATTGGAGTACTAACACCTTGAGAGTATCCTATTTCACGCAAGTTCTGGGCCACTGCTCCCATCAGTACAATATTATCTACTATACCTGGATTGTTGATTGCAACTCTGGGGGCTATAAATGTACCTTCGCTATGGCCCAGTACTGTTATTTTGCTATTATCAACTTCAGGCTGCTGTGTTAGAACTGCTAAAGCTTTGTTTGCATCTTGTTCTAAATCATTAATTGTTAGATTTCCCCATACGTTGCTATCCAAAATTGTAAAATTTGCACCTATGCCCCTTTTGTTATACTGCAAAACTGCAAAGCCTCTTTCTGAAAGATATTCAGCTATATCAAAGAACGGTCTAGCAGGCGGATAAATAATTGAGCCTGTTTCGTTATCTATACGAACGTAGCCTCCAGTTTCATTCATATCAACAGGTCCAGAGCCAGGAACAAGAAGAACAGCTGGGAAGGGGCCATCTCCAATAGATGGAAGATTTAGCCTAGCATTAGTCTTTACACCATTACCTAAATCTATAACTAAATTTCTATATTTTATTGTCTGTAAATCTGATTGAGCATTAACTGTGAGAGTTGTAGCATAAAACAATGATGACATAGAATACAGAAGAGAAATAACTATTGCTACTATCTTCAGGAACAACATCAGAATAGCACAATAAAGAGTATATAAGGAATACTGCACTTAGTCTTGTAAAATTAACTTTTGGTAAATAACAGGCCATAGTTTGTCAGATCTCTTAGCTAAGTATAAAAATTAAAAATGTACAATTAATAAAATAATTTTAATATACAGCAAATAAAAGAAAGGTGTGCCTAGAACTTTAAGTAATTAGTAAGGAAGAAGAATTACTAAAGCTGAATTAACAGACAATAATAAAAAAATGTCTGATATTCACTTGAATAGGAATTAATGTCTAAGAAATTGGGTGGTAAAATAGAGTCAAATCTGACTTACACTCTTCCTATATGATAATCTTGACTCTTATCTAAGAAAACCTTATTTGTTACGTACATTTATCTTATAAGAAGCATGAACCCCAACAAAAAAAGACCGCGAACTCAGGGTTCAAATCCGACCCGGCCCATTGAACCGTTTTCATATAATAACCAAATAAAATGAGCCTCTCTACCAGCAAATCTCAAACCATCATGAGTCCTTATATCTTTTATATAATCTATAATTCTAATTGAAAATTCCATATGTTGATGAAACCAAATTTGTTATTGTCAACAT
>DASQYF010000297.1:0-2303 GCA_035639375.1 Nitrososphaeraceae archaeon | reverse complement strand
TAATGTATATTTTTGGATTAATTATTTTATCGAGTGGATCAGCTGAGTGTTTAGCATTGCATTTCCTTTATCCTAATATCTGAGCTGCAGCTAGAATAGAAGTTGATTCAGGCGCTAATATAGAATAAACTCCTACAACTGCCTCTGATCATTTGCTTCTAGATAGATTTGATTTGAATACATTAGCCATTGCATACTCTAAGAATAGGTCTGCATATGAGTCTTTACTATTACAACACTTTACGGCAACAAGATTAGTCGAAAAGGGTGTAGCTACCAATCAACTACTCGTTCTACAAATAATGATGTAAAGTTAAAACTTATTTTAGAAAATTTAAATTACCTACTATTAGTCACTAAATCAGTTGTATAGTGAGAGTAAACTAATTTTGTCTACTTTTGTGATGATATTAATTGCTGTTTCAATGTTGTCAGTTGCTCTTCATAATCCTAGCATTATTATACACCAACAAAATGCATTAGCGCAAATAAATGACACTATTTTCAAGACCTATGAAAATTCTACTTATGGAATATTGATGCAATATCCTTCTGATTGGAAAAAAGTAGAACCTAGTCCATCTTCTCAAACAAGTAATTTTAATATCATTGTTGGATTCCTCTCACCAAAAGAAAGTGCTTTCTATAGATCTCCCCCAGCAGCCCTTAGCATAGGAATACAAAATTTATCTCCTTCTCAGAGTATAACAGTAGATCAATATTCTGGTGCACAGATCAATTTCACAAGACAACAGGCCAGGGTTCTTGAATCAAACACAGTTGATCTTAAAGGTAATAACAATACTCTTGCGCATAAAATAGTCTATATTAATAATGAAGGACAAAAGGTAATGCAAGTCTGGACCATAAA
This sequence comes from Nitrososphaeraceae archaeon, assembly GCA_035639375.1. Lineage (GTDB taxonomy): Archaea > Thermoproteota > Nitrososphaeria > Nitrososphaerales > Nitrososphaeraceae > JAJNBK01. The sequence goes on along the minus strand of DASQYF010000297.1, from coordinate 1,432 downwards.
AGGCAATAAAGCATATCATATCACATATGCTGCAAATGAAACCAGATACGCCGATTATCTTCCACCTGTACAAAAGATGATTGATTCATTTAAAATAGTAAGTTTAACAGAATTCAATGATAATAATTCTATAAAGTCCATAACAAAATCCAATAGTACTGGCTCACTTTTGTCGTCCTCATCAGCTGCTGATGGCTATGCAACAACAACAAAAACAACAGGAGCAGGAAATGCTACAGCCTCGTCTGACTTTAACTTTGCAGCTGGTGGTGACTGGGGATGTACAGATGATACAACAGATACTGTGAATAACATATTAGAAAAGAGTCCTGAATTAGTACTCGGATTAGGTGACTACTCATATGGTGAAGAGTATGGTGAAGATTCTGAGAAGTGTTGGTTTGATATAACAAAGCCTATTGATGGCATAATGAAGATAGCAATAGGTAATCATGATACAGGAGCAGACTTGGAAGCACTCATGAACCATTTTGGTCTCACAGAACAATATTACTCATTTGACTATCAGAATGTTCACTTTATTGCACTTGGAACAGAAAAGGAATATCTTGATATGGGTAATGATAAAGCAAAAGAACAATTAGCCTTTGTAAAAAGTGACTTAGAAAAAGCTTCTTCTAATCCTAATATAGAGTGGATTATACCATTCTTTCATAGAATGATGTATGCCCGGGAACCTTCTTCTATAGTTGATTCATATGATCATAATATAGTAGACATATACCATCCCCTCTTTGAGAAATATGGAGTACATCTCGTATTACAAGGACATAGCCACTCATATGAAAGAACATATCCGCTCAGGTACAATCCTGAAGGAAATATTAAAAATCCAATAGTAACAAGTAAGGATTCAAGCAATAATTATCGTAATGTAGATGGACTTGTAATAGCTACAGTAGGTACTGGTGGGGCATTTCCTACTATCTTGCATATCGTTCCTGAATATATAGCAGTTGGTTATAAGAATTTATTTGGATTTCTTAATGTGGATGTATCAGCTGATGGAAAAACGTTAGTTGGTACTTTTTATGATAATGCAGATGGAGAAATAAAGGATAGATTCACTATTACAAAATCATCAGAAACAGCAACACCGATAGATGATAGTATCGGCAGCGGTGGTGGAGAAAATAGTGGCGATAGCGATGGCGGCTAGCTGGCTGCTACTAAATACAGGTTTGAGAACATTATTAGGATTTCGAGGATTCTAAACGACTGGTATAGTGTAAGAAGAAGGAACAAGTAAGACATGATAACAAAACCAAAACTACTCTTAATCATAGGTATAATTATAACTGCAGTATCTTTAGGATTAGGTATATGGGCTGCAACAATAGCAGCACCAACAACAGTCAAGATAATCGAATGCATGAGTAAGAAGAACCCAAATCAAACAACATTTACAGGA
>DASQYF010000296.1:0-6514 GCA_035639375.1 Nitrososphaeraceae archaeon | reverse complement strand
ATCCATTTGACTCCAAATCATCAAGAATTGGTTTGTGTTTTTTTAAATTCAAGCCACAAAAGCTTACTAATGCTGTCTGGTTTAGTTCACCATATTCCAGTAACTTTAGGATTATATCTTTAACAATGTATATTCTATCTCTATATGAACTACTGGAGCCAGACATTCGAGTGACTTATAGACCTTTATTTATCCAGTACAATATAATCTCTAATTGTAGGTGATTAAACCATGTTAAGCAAATTATATTCCCAAGTAGATGCTTAAATATGCCGTCCTATTGAATTATAGTGTTTAATAGGGACATCCTTAAAGTAGTTAAGTTACCTATTAATTAACCTCAATTTCTATCAAATGCGGTGTTCAGGTAAAATCACAATTTTTGATTCTATAATAATGCAGATAGCAGGATTAACTCCACACTATACTACTCATTCCATTTTCCCAAATCTCTTTACAGCTATGATTGTGGCTTCATTGATTGCAATAGGACTAAATTTTGTCTTTACTATGTTAAGAAAAAAAACTACTGACATCGAAAAGATGAATAAGGTCATGAAAGAGACCAATGAGTGGCGAAAGCAATACACCGATGCAATAAAAAAACGTGATAAAGCACGCATTGAAGAACTAAAAAAGAAACAAGCTTATGTAAACAAAATGAGCATGGAAATGCAGCAGCAACAGATGCGTCCAATGCTAATTTATATGGTGCCCTCCTTTATGTTGTGGATTTTCGTATTTCCAGCAATCTTTGGCCAGATAGTAGCTCTTTCACCAATAGAAATTCCATGGATAATGTGTACTGGCGAAAAGGTCCACATGGATAATCAAATTGACAATAATGGCAATCATAAAGGACCGTGCACAGTTTCTGGAGAAGTATATCTATGGGGATGGTTTCTTATTACTAATTTCGCATTTAGCGGAATAGTGTCTAAAGTCACAAAAACTTCTATGCCAAGCATAACCTAAAATATTGGCTTGATATCCCATATTTTATGTTCTAGAACCTAAAAATCTACATATAACGTATTAATTGTATAATATTCAGAGAAATGATTGCAGATTTTAATTTCTTCATAAATTACTGAAGTCCCCACCCAAAAGACTCGAAAAAAATAAAATCATCCAACATCAAATTAAGATAATGGGATTAGATCTAAAACCACTTGTTACTTCTTCTAATATTACGATATCTGAATTATCCAATAAAGTTGTAGCAGTTGATGCATACAATGCAATATATCAATTTCTAGCAACTATTCGTGGACCGACAGGTGATTTACTTGCCAATGGCAAAGGTGATGTAACAAGCCATTTAAGTGGTTTGTTCTATCGCAACATCAATTTACTGGCGGAAAATATAAAACTCATTTATATTTTCGATGGCAAGCCCCATCCTCTCAAGTCAAAGGAGATAGAACGCAGGCATCAAATAAAACAAGAAGCATCTAAAAGATATGAGGAAGCAATATCTGAAGGAAGATTTGAAGACGCCAGAAAATACAGCCAGGCTACTTCCGTTTTGACTTCCCAAATGGTAGAAGAATCAAAAAGGATTCTCACTCTGCTGGGAATTCCTTATCTCCAGGCTCCATCTGAAGGAGAGGCTACTGCTGCCTATCTGACAAAACTTGGAATAGCTTTTACCTCTGCAAGCCAGGATTATGATTCAATATTATTTGGTGCCAAAAAACTAACACGTAATCTTACAGTCAGCGGTAGGAGAAAAATTCCTAACAGGAACCTATACGTTGATATTGAGCCAGAGATTATTGAGCATGAACAGATTCTTAATCAGACTCGACTGACACATGAACAATTGGTGGATCTTGGAATTTTGATAGGTACTGATTTTAATCCAGCAGGCTTTACAGGCATTGGACCAAAAACTGCTTTAAAATTAATTAAAGAATCTGGAAAATTAGAAAATATCGAAAAAATTAAAAGTTCTTTATCTGACATTCCATATCAAGAAATTCGGGATATTTTTTTAAAACCAATAGTATTGGATGTTGACAATATTCAGTTTAATGAAGTAAATTACAAAGATATAGTCGATTTCCTGTGCATAGAAAAAAGTTTTTCTACAGATCGTGTAAATTCCGCCTTAGAAAGACTAAAAAAATCAATTATACATCGTAGCGAATCTTTAGAAAAGTGGTTTGGTAGTTAACTAATTGGATAGTTGAAAAAATCTTAACCAATATATAGATTATACAAAAATAAATGAATATATCAAAAGCTGGAGCAGTTGTAATGATCACCATCATCCTAGTAGTAAGTAGTGAATATTATGTGTATATTAAAAATTAACAATCAAATAATAAATTACAAAAATGCAGAGCAAATACATATGTAAACTCCATCCGAGTATTCTTGTATGTGCTTACTATTGCGATAATCCTTTATTTTTCTAATAATTATTCAATAAAATAAAAAAAGAAACGTTATCATTGCATATGAAGATAGTTGTTCTTCTATTTTCCGCCTAAAAGACCACCTATTATAGGAACTTTACTTTATGGATTACCAGTATTATTTCCACCAGTATTATTTCCACCAGTATTATTTCCACCATCGCCACCGCCACCTAAAAGACCACCTATTATAGGAACTTTACTTAATGGATTAGCCGAATTATTTCCATCTGTGGTATTACCACCGCTAGTTGAAGTAGCATTAGTTGCATTTGTATCTGAAGTTGTTTGCGCAACCACGGGAACTATATTACCAATGGAGGCTAGACTAAGCCCTGAAGCCAAGACTAGTATCACTGCGATAGATGTTAGTTTTTTCATTGCAATTAAAGCGTTATAATAAACTATAATACTTTCATATTTATAATATGAATTTAAAATATAGATAATTGATAGGTAAGAATTAATATATTCATTATATTGATAGAGTCTCGCTACATAGTGCGCCTCTTTCATTTGATTTTAAAATACTATGACATTTACTAAAATATCTTAGAAGGAATGCTCCAATAATACTAATCCCACTGTTTATAGCTTCTTAATTGATAAAAATTTGCCTTATTTAGTTTATGATGAATGAATGACTGACTGATAAAAATATATGTTATAAAAGAAGACCCTAAGTGACTGAATAAAGGGGTGTTTATAGCTTCTAAGAGTTCTATCTTATAGCTATATGGTGTGTTAATTATATTCATGAGAATTTAGAAGCTTTTCTATCACTAGTCTAGGCCGACTATATCTGGTTTGCTACTATTTTGATTGAAGTTAGAGAATCAAGATACTACCTAGTGATAAAAGAAATTTGAATTTGTTATATAAGACCTATACTGCAGGTCAAAGTTCTGGAAAACAAGATTTAAGGAATAAGTTTGATTAAGAAAATAGTTTAATTCCTCTTTAATCCCTTCTTTTCTGTATTCAGTATGTATTAATTCTCTCTCTATCAGCGGTTTTTCTTTTCTGCTGGCTTTATGATTGCTTTCATATATTTACAGTAGCTTCTATCATACCTATTTTATAAGTAGTTATATTTTCAACATCATTAAGGTTTATACAAATCGTCAAATTTCTTACTTCTTTTCTTCATTGGCCTAATATAAACAAAATATCTCAATATGAACGCAAATGCTATCGCTGCTATTCCACCAATTATGAACCTCCATCCTATTATAACAAATCCTTCACCTTCTTCTTTAAGTTGAATAATTTGTGAAATCCAAAGACATACTCCTCCAAATACTATGATTATTATCCCAGCAGATAATATTGGCCTAAAAATTGTATTTCTTTCTCTCAATGGCATAGCAATAACCAATTTGTCTACTAGTTAATAGAAAATAAAACCTTTCATTAATAAAATAGTATGATGGCATTTTTACTACCAATTACTTGTTGATGTCTTATAGGTTGTTCTTTTGTATTCTCATATTGTGATGCTATTCTCGTGCTTTCTTCATTTGTAGCAATCATCTCTTTATTCTCTCTCTATCTTTTCTATCTCATAATCAAAAAGCATTAATAATTCTCAATAAGTTTTAATAGCTTAAATGTATTTTATTTGTGATTATATTTTTATAAAATAATATAATGATAGGTATTTAAAATCAAGGATCGGCTCATCGTTGATGATAATTTAAATGTGAAATGCTAAAAATATGAAAGTGAATAATTAACTATACAAAGAAAATTTTATACTATATTTTCAGATTTTTATTACTGTATTACATTCTTCTACCTTTTTTACTTCTAATACTAATGGCTTTGTTTGGAAATAGATTATGCCTTTCTGATTCACAATTATCTGCTAAATTTTTCTTCCTGTCCTATTGAAAAATAGAGACTAATAAATTTATTAGCATAAACAAGTTAAAAGTGTCTTATGACTATGTTATTAGAAAAGACTATTAAAAAGATAGTGTATATTCAGGAATTTGATAAATACGACAACAATGGTAAATTATTGTGCAGAAATACCAATTGTAATGAATATCCACGATTACCATATAGAAAATATTGTTCTAAAAAATGCAATAAAGAGTTTAGACGCTGGTATTATCACAATTTCTTTTGGGAGCGTATTAGATCAGACATATTCAAACGTGATAATTATACATGTCAGATTTGCAAAAGAAAGTTTGCTTATATTTATAGAAGAAGATTTGCCCGGTGTAAAAATTTAGAATGTGACCATATTGTACCTAAGTCATTATATGAACAGTTAGGATACAAATACGATACCCTCGAAAACAAAATTAAAACTACATTAGAATTCTTTCATAATCATAATAATCTTAGAACGTTATGCCAAGATTGTCATAGAGAAGTAACTTCAAAATATCTTAGTAGTAGATGCGAAGTAAAAAAGAAACAGATATCAAAAAAGAAGAAGAAGGAGAAGAAGAAGACGATGATAATATAATAAAATGCTTTAGAATTGTATGAATATAATATTTCCAGAATAAGCAATACTATCTATATTTGAAAATGTCTTCGCATACACTGACAGGTCTTCTTAATAAGTGTCATTTCTACTCAGCTAACAGCTAGTAAATATACTAATACTTATAATATAGTCATAATCTTCGTAGGACAGATATAGTGATAGTAATAAATCTGAGTAATGAAGTATGCGAGATTAAAAATATTTGCCGTCTTTGCGGCAGCTGCATTGACCGTAGCAGCAGCCGGCACGTTGGGACATACACAGCAAGCAATAGGCATAAGCAAATCACAGAGTTCTTCCATATCATGCATAAACGATGAATGTCATGTCGAGTGCCTAAACGATGAATGTCATGTCGACTCCTCCTCAGATTCACCTTCTACTCATGATAGTATAACAGTGGATGCAGAAGAAGTGAATGAAATAATTGAGGAAAGACTCGCAGATAACGCCGAACTACATGATTCGCTAAGTCTATTCGATTAACTATAAAAAAATAGATTCATGATAGCTTAGCAATCTATTTTTTTCTTTTCTAAATTCTAAAAATTATGAAAACAAGTGATTATTAATTCATCTGAATATCTGTTGTAACTAGAAATAGTAAAGAAAAAAATAATATCTAAAAATAGATCAATTTGAAGCCTTCAATAAACGCAGTTAAGTATACTTCAAAATATTCGATACCAAAATTAATTCTAAAACAAGCGTACGTCTTAAGTATGACTTATACTTTGCCACTTATCTATGGTGGTGTAGTGCATGTGTGTGTAGTTTTCATTAGATTTGCTTTGTAAATAATGACTAATTATTTATACCAAAAGGATTGATAATGTGATCAGAAAAATATTTTACCCAACAATAGATCTGATAACTATGACATAAACCTAGATACTTACTCACAATAGTTATATGGCAATAAAGACAGTTGGTCATCATTTATTTGCCCTTCTTTCTAACTTTTTCATTCATTTTTAATACATCACTCATGATTGCTGAATAAATTGTTCATTAGTCTTATAAATGTGATATTATTATTACATATAATCAATAAAATAAAAAGGTGACTCCACCGGAATTCGAAGTTCTCAGTGGCAGTTCGATTAATATTAAATCTCTTATTTAATCAGATTCTTCGTAAGTAGGCATAGGAAACCTCATGTAATTTTCTTGGGGTATTATCATATAGCACTCTAAACCTGCTTTACACCACATGTTTATACAAGTAGCATAATCATTACACTTATTCATTTGCTCTGTACCTTCATCGCCTTTTGTATTTCCTCCTCCATCTCCTGCTCTTGATTCCTGCGGCGGTATTGCTAAAGATGCCATTGATAGCAGTGCTGCTGCTAAGACAGTGAGAGTCTTTAAGTTTGTATGCTTTATAGCTTTCATTCAGTATTTGTTATTGTTATAGATATATTTGGATTGAGGAAATTATTGCTATATCTAAAAGATTAACTTATTTTATTGTCATATAATAGTAATAAAATAATTACTAATAGTTAGTAACGTAATAAGGAAGTAGATTTAATAAGAATTATTAAAACTAATAATTCACTATATATAATATAATATTATA
>DASQYF010000295.1:0-2339 GCA_035639375.1 Nitrososphaeraceae archaeon | reverse complement strand
ACATTCCTCTTTCGCTCTTATTTGCAACATTAACATCTAGAATAGGCTGTGGCTGAATGGTTCCATTTACAATTCTCTTTACTGTACCATTATCTTTCTCCAAGACCAAAATATCGTTTGGATCTAAAAATGCCATACTGGTAGGTTTTTCAAGCTCTTTTGCAACTACTTCTACTTTGATATTAGTATCGCGTAAAATTGGACCTCCTCCGTATCCCTTTATTCTTGCATCTGCTGGCTCAAAAAAATTATAATAATTATTGCCTATATTTACAAGCAATATTGCTATCAAAAGTACAAGCAAAAGTGCTTTAGTGGAATATGACATATATTATAACGGCATTAACTGTCCTCTATATTAATACTTTATTGAATTGTGGAATTAATTTGCTATTTTTATATAGGTTGTACAGTAAGCTCAATGTAAACACAAATAACTTTACTTGGAATTATCATTGTAGCACATTCAAAAAAATAGGTAAGTGCAGTTTATGCATATGAATTTAATAATCCCAATCAAGTATATACCATATAGATATAGATATATATCTATATACTTGCTATCCTATCTATAAAATAATTTTATGTCAAACACTATTGCTAGTTGAGTACTAGAAATGTGTTCTCTAGATTGTCACCCACGCATATTTATACTTGTTAATGTAATAAACGATATTTACAACTTAAAGAAGGTACATTACTGGTTGGCAATTGGAGCGATAGTTGTAGTCATATTTGGTGTGATATATTTGCATGTACTAACACATAAGCAAATTCCATATTTTGTTGGCCCATTTAGCTCCCGTGTTAATATGTACGATGAGACATTTGCTTCAGCGGTAAGCAATATCTCAAATTTTGTACCCAAAAATGAAACGTTAGTAGTTACATCAAGTAGTGGTGTGATAAAATATTTTACCAGGCATCCTGTTAAGATTCCATGGAAAGTGGACTCTCAGGAAAGACTTGTACAATATATGGCAAACAATAATCTTACATATCTTGTAGTAGCTGAAATTAGAGGAAACGGAAGTTCAGTTGAAACATTAAAGCCATTATTCACAGGTGAAGGATTAAGACGATTAACTTTTGATTTTCAAAAGATAGTAGAATATGAGACCCAATTTAGCAGAATTCATCTTTACAAGAAGCTCCATTAGAGATGGCACTAGAAAATTACAATAAGGCAAGAAAGAACAAAAATATTTTAGCAATTTTAAACAATCATAAAATTGATATTATTTTTGCAATTTTTTGTTTATTTCTTATTTATACTTATAACTATTATATTTCTCTCATGAAAGTGCCTATTCATGATGGTGCATATTATCTTCTTAATGCTCATGATTGGTTGACAAATAAACCTCTGGATGAATTTTATAGGCCGCCATTGCTTTCTTGGATTATTGCTGGAATTTGGTCAATAACAGGTGAAAGCTGGGTTGTTGTAAAGGGCTTACAAGCAGTTTTTACCATTAGTGCAGGCATCATATTATACATTCTTTTAAGAAAACACAAAGGTGCCATGTTTGCATTTAGTGTTGCAGCACTTACTATGGTAAGTGGACCTCTGTTCTTTTTTAGTACCCAGATTGGGACCGAAGGGTTATCATTATTCTTTGTCATTCTTACTTTATATTTTCTTAAAAGGCAAAAAGAAAGTTATTGGTTTTTGGCAGGTATAACTATTGGGTTGACCTTTGCTTCGCGCTACCCTATTATTCTACAAGCTCTTGTAATTTTTATAGTAGAGAGCCTGATTACTAAAAAACCCAGGCTCATCATTAGAACAATTTCAGGCATGCTGTTTGTTATTATAATAGTTGTATTAGCCGTATATTTAAAAGCTGGCGCATTCCAAACGGCTCTTGCCAAAGATACCGCTCTTACATTGTTATTCACACCCTTTTATTTAATAAACTCACTTGATATATGGGGTCTAGCATTTTTGCTTGTTCCTATTGCTTTACTACATGAAAGAACATATAGCGATAAATTTAATTACACTTTTATTGCATGGTTTATCATCTCTCTTCTATTTTGGAGCGCAAGTAGTTCCAACTTTCAGTTTAGGTTTACTATTCAGTATACTCCTGCAGTTTATTTCTTGTCTATGCTTGCAATTGAAAATATCATAAAAAATGGCATAACAATTAATAATACAATTCTCTTCTATCGTAACAGCATCTTTTCATTTATCAAATATTTTAAACACATGTATAGATATAACATGTTAGGGCGCTGGCGGGAATAAATATATACTTGATTACTCCCTTAAGCTGCAGTAAAGATTAGAAACAAAGCATTGGAGATACGTACATAAAGAAGAAGAATTATCT
>DASQYF010000294.1:0-2389 GCA_035639375.1 Nitrososphaeraceae archaeon | reverse complement strand
TAATGTTCCGTCCTCTCTTGAAGCAATGTTTATCAAAAATGTTGCTTGGGCTGGATCTGCTGTTATACTGGTGACTTCTCCTCCCGTAATGTTATACTTGAGAGGATATCTTTGATTATCTATTGTTAGATCAAATGTATTAGCATCTGAGATAGTCTGTGCAAATGCTATTTCTATTGCGTTTGAATTAATAATTGCAACTGTTGATAATAGCACTGCAGCCACTATGCATATTCCATAAAACATATTACACATAAGCGCCACTATCCTGGTATATTTCTCTTACTATTTATTGTCTGGCACCCAATTCCTGTATTGGCTGTATATTGTAGCATGTCCTTAATTATTTCATTGTAATTAGGTGATACAACTCTACTTTGAAATTGTATTATAGACTAAGACATTATACTTAAATATGCTATAGTTTAGATTGAAAGCAAACATGTTTTACCAAGAGCAAAAGATCTTTGCTAATGAAAGTAATGTATGGAGGCTTTAAATTCAAGTTGTCATCTGAAAAAAAAGTTATGAAAATTAGTAATCATATTTTTCAGCCAAAACATGAAATCCTTTCCAAAGATGAAGCGCAAGAAGTTCTAAAACAATATAACACAAAACCAAGTCAGCTTCCTTACATTATGATAAGTGATAAGGGTATAGAAGACCTTGATGTACGCCCCGGTGACATCATCAAAATTACGAGAAAGAGCCCAACAGCGGGTCAAAGTGTATATTACCGCTATGTTGTAGAAGGTTGAACATATTATGATGGAGGTATCGATAGATATGTGGCCTATAATTAATGATATTCTAAGGAGAGAGGGTGTCGCAAGACAGCACTTAAATTCTTATAACGAATTTATGGAGCGTGGACTTCAGAGTATTATCGATGAAGTTAGTGAAATTGAAGTAGAGACTGCTGAATACCCATATAAGATTAAGCTAGGTAAAATAAAACTTCAACAGCCGAGAATAATGGAACTGGATGGATCTATAACACATGTTGCCCCAATGGAAGCCCGTCTCAGGAACCTCACGTATGCATCTCCTGTTATGCTTGAATGCAGTATAGTAGAAGATGGTAAGATACTAGAATCCAGATTTATTCATATCGGGGATATGCCTGTTATGGTTAAATCTAACGCATGTATTCTGCATAATTTACCGGAGACTAAATTAATTGAACTTGGGGAAGATCCAAAGGATCCCGGTGGCTATTTCGTAATCAATGGTTCAGAAAGGGTAATTGTTGGTCTTGAAGATCTTTCTTATAATAAAATTATTGTGGATGCTGAAGAAACAACAGGTACCTTGCTTTACAAAGCTAAAGTATATTCTTCAATTGTGGGATATAGGGCCAAACTCGAACTGATTATGAGACCAGACGGCTCAATAGTAGCAAAAATACCTGGTTCTCCTGTTGATATTCCATTGATTACTCTTGTTCGAGCATTGGGGTTAGAATCTGATAAAGATATTGCGAATGCAGTTTCCCTAAATGAACCTGTTCAAGACGAACTAGAACCATCTTTTGAGAAAGCAGGAGAAATCATAACAAGCAGAGATGCAATCATATACATAAGCAAGAGAATTGCTCCTGGTATGCTAGAGGAATTCCAAATAAAACGTGCAGAAACTCTTCTGGATTGGGGTTTGTTACCACATCTTGGAAAGAATCCTGACAATAGGCATGAAAAAGCGCTATTCTTGGGTGAAGCTGCATGCAAATTAATCGAGTTAAAATTGGGTTGGATAGATCCGGATGACAAGGACCATTATGGTAATAAAGTTATAAAATTTGCTGGTCAGATGCTCGCGGATCTCTTCAGAACTGCTTTTAGAAACCTGATAAGAGATATGAAGTATCAATTGGAACGCTCAGGACAAAAGCGTGGCATCAATGCAGTGGCTGCGGCTGTAAGACCAGGAATCATATCAGATAAGCTAAATAATGCAATTGCCACGGGCAATTGGGGTAGAGGCAGGGTAGGTGTTACACAGCTTCTTGATAGGACAAATTATATGTCAACTATTAGCCACTTGCGCAGAATACAGTCTCCGCTAAGCAGAAGTCAACCTAATTTCGAAGCAAGAGATTTGCATGCTACTCACTTTGGTAGAATTTGTCCTGCGGAGACACCTGAGGGTTCTAATTGCGGTCTTGTCAAGAATCTTGCTCTTTCTGCCATAATTTCAGTCAGTGTATCATCAGCAGAAATCGTTGAAAAATTGTATGAACTGGGTGTTCAGCATGTCGATGAGGCAAATGAGAACCTGAGAGCTACGGGCAGCAGAATATTTGTTGATGGACGATTGATCGGTTATGCAGAAGATGGTCAGCTTTTAGCTAACACATTAAGAAATATGAGAAGATCAGGAAAAATACATC
>DASQYF010000293.1:0-2138 GCA_035639375.1 Nitrososphaeraceae archaeon | reverse complement strand
AAAAATCAAGGATATTAAATTTGAAGGCAGAGGATGTGCAATTAGTCAGGCTAGCGCTTCTATGCTTACTGAGATGGTTTTGGATAAACCTTTGACTGCTGTTAAAGACCTAGCTAAGGATGACATTTTAGAAAATATCGGCCTTATGAACCTCGGTCCTGCAAGAATAAAATGCGCCTTACTGTCATTAAAAGTGCTCAAAATGGGTATGATAAACTATTACACAGATAAAGATCCTGACTCTGCAAAGAAAATACAGGATGATTCAAAACTATATTAATATATATGTGATATCAAATAAATTTCATTGTTTAACCTAATTTTTTAATAGCAAAAGAAAGATTTGAAAAATATGAATCTAAATGAAATAAAGCTGTAAATTGATAAGATAATAAATCAATAGATAGTACTAGCAGTAATCATTTACTAATTTGAATTTATTCTAATCTTTATTTTGACTAGATATTATCTATGTAATAAATGATATTCTGTGACCCGTACCTCAGTAATTTCAAATCCAAAAGAGATACTCAATAAATTTGGTACTGCTTATTGCATTTTATATTACTTATCGTTGGCTATATATAATTATATATACGTATATATACAAATATAGACAGCTCTACACAACCTGGTTTTATTTTATCTATGAACAAACAATTAAAAATGCATTGTTTGTTAGAGTATTCATCCGTGCTATTGTCTGACTTTTGGCCATCGTGGATATTACCAATCAGAACAAGCCAGTTTTTTGCTTTGCTAATTTCCTTTGTTATTCTTACTATACTGGTAATGTCAGGATCTACATCAGGTATTGATAACATCCTAAGCCTGTACTTCAAGTCTATTCAAGGAAACAAGAATGTAGATACATTAATAATAATTGTTACCACATTTGGTGATGTCTTCTCCCTATTGATCATTGCTATTATTCTTACTATAATTCGCCGAACTAGAAAAATAGGTATGATTTCTTTAATATCAATTGTTATCATTACAATTGTAATAATGTATATCAAGCCGATAGTAGGTAGGCCAATACCACCATATGGGTTCGAACCCGAATTGCAATTATCTAAAAACTTCAAGATAGAAAATGACAGCCCAGTTCCATTTGCACGTGATCTATCCTATCCTTCCAATCATGTAGCGCAAGCTACAGCCTTTGCATTTATAGTCGGTTTCGCGCTGAATAAAAAATCAAGGGCCGTCGGGTTGATCATGTGGTTGTTTCCAACCATCATAGCAGTCACCAGGTTATATGTAATGCAGCATTATTTGACTGATCTAGTAGGAGGATTTCTTCTAGGATTGATTATTTCTATAATATTGAGTAATGTAATGAGACTGGATGAACCTTTTATGATGTCAAGATTCAAAGGAAAAGAAGATCAAGCAAAAACATATTAATAATTTACTACATCGCTTTTAGCAAATCGTTCCTGAACAGCAGGATTAAAAAGAAGCCATCCATAATGATTTTCATCATGTATATATCTAATTTCTTTAAGGTTAACTTTTAGTTTATTCTTCTTTAGAGCAAGCAACAATTCTGCCTGCAGGGCCAATCCAATTTTTCTTGCTTTTGCTGTTAATAATTTTTCTCCTTTGGGAAGTAATAAACGATAGCTGAAATTCTCTTGCTCATTTAGGTTGGCATATGCTTGTACCATATCGCCGACAGCCTTATCAATATCAGAGTGATCTATAATGTCAATTGTTTGAAGAACTGGAAAATTTGTGTATAACGAGGAACCTGGTTTTGTCATTACTTAAATGAAGTCGGCTCCTGCATAAAATGTTTAGGAACAACTGCTCTCAATTCTGCAAACTCATGTATGAAAATCTGATTTTTTGTTTATTTTTGGTTTAATATGTCCAAATTTAAAAAATAAAAAATAGTATTTAATTAAGAATTAATTACTTTTTACTATAATGTATAGGATCTATAATAATAAATCCATTTGTGTCGCAAAGCCAAAAATTCGAATTTGATGTTTCAGTCATCAGTTTTTATTTAGAATATTGCAGTGAATATCCAACATAGATATGATCCTCTTATAATAAAAAATTAATAGTATGATTAATAATAACTTCTGCGTTTGGATGACCAGAAGCTTCTACCTGAGTTTCTCCAT
>DASQYF010000292.1:0-2593 GCA_035639375.1 Nitrososphaeraceae archaeon | reverse complement strand
TGTCGTTGTGTCTAATACTTTCGCCTAGAATAGAAGGTAGAAATTTATAAATTTCATGCCAAGTCTTTGTGTATTGATGAATAAAAGATATCATACAGATTATGTACTTATTCCTGGAATCGCTTCATTGGCAGTAATCGTAGCTTCATCTCTTTTGGCTGTCAGTCCATTCCCACAACAGGCTCTAGCACAAGGAAGTCAAATGACAAATGCAACCGATTTAATGACTAATCAGACCAGCGGAGGGAGTAACGCCTTATTTGACTCTGTGCTTAATATAAGCCGCACTGCGGGAGATAATGCTGTTAGCACGGCAGCCGAATATGTTCTTAATGCTACACCAGTTACTAAGTCAATGAATATGACAAACGTAACTATTGTAAACAATAATAATAATAATGAAACAGGTCAATAAATTAAGACTTCTTTTATTTCCGTTTGAAAATTATACATTTTTATTCATATTTAATAAATAGCTAACTGTGGCCTTAAGCTGCGTCTTTTTTACTTTCTCATTCTACCGAAAGTTGATGCTTTTGTAAATTTTCTCTCAATATAATAGGGGATATGTGTAGCCTTTATATCTACGGACATCAAAGAATTTTCCGTTTTCTGTCGCTGTTGGATACTTTAAAGAATATATAATGATCACAAATCATAGACCCATTTTTTTTTGTTGTATCTAAGTCAACTTGAGCAATATTCGAAAATAAACTCTAGATACATTTACAAAAATTAGAGTTTACACGCCATTGTGTAAATTAGTACCATGCTCTCTTTCTATCTGAGAATAACGATCTGCAATCCTATATCTGACATACTTGTCGTCTGGTGAGTATTTTGCAGGATGTGGATCAATGGTAGGTGCGTCACATTTTGGGCAGATCTGTCTAAGGGTATATGTATTACATGCAGAGCACTTTCGGATAAGATGTTTCATTTCTACTATCCTTGATGAGATTTTTTTGATTCTTGACGAATATAACTGAAAGTGCCTCGCTGTTTCTCGATAGCATTTCGAATCTTCTCTACAATATTATTCAATGCTTTCTCGGCTACCTTAAAATTATCTGCTGATACTACTATTCTATACCTTGGAGCAGCAATATAAGAAATAGTGATATGTGAACTGCTCTTGCTTGTTTCTGCTGCTGATAATATATTTTTAATCACTTCAATGCCATCGGATTTCTTTAAAGATACTTCTAATATTCCTCTGATCTCGACCCGCGGTATCTGTATCTTGTTGCTTTCCTCTTCGATAGCCTTCGTCACTGCATCGGGTAAACCTAGATTCTGAATTGCATCAACTCCCTTTCTCGCTGCTGTTTCAAAAATATCGTATACATAATCATACTTCTGCAATATTTTATCTTCTATTTCCTTAATCTGTGAATCGTTAATCTGTGCTTTTACCTTTATAATCTCCATAAAAGCAGAGGCTTTTTCATTCTTTTTTACTTCTATTAGCTTGGATTTTCGCTCTTCGCCTGATACTTGCTTGAGCGAAAGATCAACCTCTGATCTGGCTTTGTCTACCCTGATTACTTTTAATACTGCTTTCTGTTTCGGTTTTACGTACCGCTCAATATTACGTATCCAACCTGTTGCAATTTCTGATATGTGGAGAAAGCCAGTCATACCATTATATTCATCTAGAATAACATAAGCTCCGTGACCAGTAATTTCTTTAATAGTTGCAACAACTATATCACCGGCATCAGGAAGTCGTTTAATCTCGGCAGTAGTCATTTGTAAAGGTAAACCGTACAAATGACATACTTTAAGGTTGCCCTGTCTTAACATCAAAAATTCAAATGATTTTATCATATAGTTACGGAGAACTCCAAAATCCGAAACCTTGAAACGAAAACAATATGACTATGAAAGTGAATTAATAATCAATTCCTTTTTTGGCTTTAATACCGAACCGGTAGGGATGCTTTATCTCCTTCATTTCAGTAACAAGATCTGCTACGGCAATTATTTCTTCTGGAGCATAATTTCCAGTTAGAACTAAGCTAGTTTTTTTGGGCTTTATTTTGACTAGCTCAAGAACATCTTGTACCGATACCAAATTTAACTTTACAGCATAGTTTATTTCATCCAATATGATGATATCATATGCGCCCGATGATAGCCTCATCTTTGCCAGTGAGACGGCTTCTTTGGCTGCTTTTTGATGATCTTCTGCGGGATGGTCGTCATCGATAATTCCAACAAATCCTTTACCTGCTGCAATCATTTCAAATTCCGGTTCTAGTCTCTTCGAGCTTGAAAGTTCGCCATAGTACCATTCGCCCTTGATAAACTGAATCATTCCAACCTTGTAACCATGACCAACTGACCGTAAAACAATTCCTAAGGCAGCCGTGGTTTTACCTTTTCCTCGCCCTGTATAAACAATAACCAGCCCTCTTTCCGAATACATATTGTTGATATCGTTTCATGATAGTTTTTGGATGTGATATAAAGGTAGTAGTAGTACTAGTAGTTTTAAAATATCTGTCTAAGCTCATTGTTCATAGACTCTGCACTAATAGTAAAGGTTATCACAAAAATAGAAAAAAGCTAAATCTTATCAATTACATTT
>DASQYF010000291.1:0-13952 GCA_035639375.1 Nitrososphaeraceae archaeon | reverse complement strand
TTCCCAACAATATCTAAAATAATCTAAACACCATTCATGGAATAGACCATTATCTGTACTTGTGTCTTTGCTAAAAAAAATGGAATTCATATCTATCTGTCCTTTTGAGTTCTTGAACATAACAGTGCTCTGTTTTTCATTCAAGACAACTGCTACTTGTATTACATCGATCATCTTTCTTTCAACTAATCCAGCTTTCAACAGCTCATAGAACCCACTAGATCTTAATAGATCAGTCCTCTTCTTTGGAACTATTGCTTTCTGTGGGAGTATATATCTGAATTTGAGACTTCTTTCTTTCACTTTGGATACTGCAGTTTCGATTAATTCTAAGGGTATCTGTGGCAACAATCCATAGATATATTCATTAGATTCATTGTATAACTGCTTCCAAAGCTCAATGACAGCAACTACTCCTGATATATAATCACAATTGTTCAAAGCACCTATCCTTTGGATGAATTTTATTGATAGATCACCTAATGTATGGTCAGAAAAGTAATCTTTATTTCGAGAAAGAAAGTGAAAAGTGGAAATCTGCTTAATGATAGTCCTTCCAAAGGTCGTGAGAGAAAAAATACCTTCTGCAGCTTTATGAACCAAACCTGCATCGACCAATCTGTTTATGTTTCTATGGACCTCCTGGATTGTTACGTTCAGATCCTTTGCTAGGTTAGAAATTTTATTATCCCGCAAACTCAACTTAAACAGGATAGATAATCTTTGAGAACTAGCTAGCTCAATGAAGGTTTGCTCTGTATTGGTAAATGACGATCCACGAATTTTTTTGTTCTCATTGAGATTTTCCAAATTCATATCTTGCCTATATTATAAAGAAGGTTGATTACCTTTATGTAATCTTTTGTAATTTACTCTTCTAACATTAATAAAGTTGATATTAAGGAACTAATATTCAGAGTTGAAAGATAAAAAAACATCTTATAGCGATGTCGGAATCGATTTAAAAAAGATTCGTCATTCCCAAAAGTCTATTGGCGAGTTAATTTCCTCAACTCATTCATTTCTCAGAAAAGGCAATGTTATTTCTGGCTTTGGACATTACGCGGGATTAATTGAAATAGATTCGAACATCCTTGCTCTTCATTCTGATGGTGTTGGAACTAAAGTAATTATTGCTCAAATGATGGATTCTTTTGGTACTGTTGGCATAGATTGCGTTGCTATGAATGCCAATGACATCATATGTGTTGGCGCACAACCTCTCGCATTTATTGATTATATTGCATTGAGGTCTTCAAATCAAAGTCTCATTGATGAAATAATTAGAGGTCTTATCGAAGGGGCAAAACAATCTGAAACAGCAATAGTAGGGGGTGAAACAGCAATATTGCCTGATTTAATAGCAGGAACTGGAAAAAATGCTTTTGACCTTGCAGGAATGATATTAGGGATCACATCTAAATCTCGACTGATTTTGGGGGATAAAATCAAAGTAGGTGATGTAATTTTAGGGATAGAAAGTACTGGTTTGCATTCAAATGGTTATTCGTTGGCTCGCAAAATTTTGCTTTCAAAATATTCAATAGAAGAAAAACCAGAACATTTATCACGCCCTCTTGGCGAGGAGTTGCTTATTCCAACTAGAATTTATGTCAAACCTGTCATGGAAATCTTGCAAGGAGAAAATATAGAAGTTAACGGGTTTGCTAATATCACAGGTGGATCTTTTACAAAATTATCACGTTTAAGTAGCAAAGTAAGATTTAACCTTAACCATTTACCAAGCTCAGAAGGGATTTTCAAACAGATCCAACTAGACGGTCCCGTCAATACTAAAGAAATGTACAAGACCTTCAACATGGGCATAGGATTTTGTGCCATCATCCCACAGCATTCTATAGATACGGTCACCAGAATATTTCAAAAACATAAGATGAACAGTATGCAAATAGGAACAGTTGATCAAAAAGGAAAAGGAGAAGTAGTCGCTCGGTTAGATGGAAGAAATGAGAGGTTATAAAACATATTATATATTTAATTCGTGCAGAAAAATTCATAGAAAAATGACCAACAATGACGATTATATAAAAGGTTGTCCAATATTTTACAAAACCTGTTCTATAGAAAAAAGGTGTAATAGTTATGATTATGCAGAGTATTGAATAGCATCTACCTTAAATTAAAGTACGACGAAGAAGGTTTAGCAAATCCTAATTGAATGCTTTCAAATGATGAGCGACTTCAATATGTCTATAGTGATAAACTTTCAATGTATAGTTAAATATCGGGAGAAGAATCTGACTTCGTGATCATAAACAAACTTTTCTAATTTGTAATTGAAATTTGTCTGTATATTATTATATATATCTAAAAAGGCCGTCAGGTACTCTGTATATTAGAATAGTTATATACAAAAACTAATATTCATATTTGGTTCTCTTTTAAGTCCGTGCAAACACAATATGGTTTTACCTTGACTTCTAATTACGAGCAGGCATGTCATGCAATAGCTAGAGAAGTTCAGCAAAGTAATGATCTTTCAGCCAGAGCCATATTGAATATTATAAGAAAAATATCCTCAAACTCCCATTTAAATAAGTTACCAAAAAACGAAGACATTATAAAATACCTTCCTCCTGAAAGTCAATATCGTACTCTTTTAAAGGTAAGGCCAACAAAATCAGCTTCAGGTATAGTAGTGATTGCGGTAATGCCAAAGCCTTTTGCATGTCCGCATGGAAGATGCATCTATTGTCCTGGAGGAACAGAGTATAATACTCCACTAAGTTATGTAGGATCAGAACCTGTGACAAAAACAGCTCAAAAATTTAATTATGACCCTTACAGTCAAATTCGATCGAAGCTAAATCAGCTTCATTCTAAAGGACATAACCTAGGGAAGGTAGAAGTAGTAATAGTAGGGGGTACTTTTCCCTTCATGCCAGTACAATACCAGAAGGAGTTTGCAAAATCTTGTTTCGATGCTCTGAATGGAAGAGGATCGTCTTTTGATCTGCAAGAAGCAATTAATTATAATGAAACTGCCGCCGTCAGATGTGTAGGCTTGACAGTTGAAACCAAACCCGATTACTGTAAGACACAGCATATTGATTTAATGCTTGAACTTGGAGTCACTCGCATAGAAATAGGTGTCCAGACATTACGCGAAGAAATTTACCAACTAATTAATCGCGGTCATTCCTTAGAGGATGTTAGACAGTCATTTCAGATCTCGAAAGATTCCGGTTACAAGATTGTTGCTCACATGATGCCGGGATTGCCTAATTCGTCGATTGACAAAGATATTGAAGATTTTCGCAGATTATTTGAAGATCCCGCATTTAAACCAGACATGGTGAAGATCTATCCTACACTTGTTCTTAAAGGCACGTCTCTACACAAATTGTATCAAAATGGAAGATACAAAGCATACCACGAGAATGATTTGATCGACGTCTTAATAGAAGTAAAAAAAATGGTTCCACCCTGGGTTAGAATAATGAGAATTCAAAGAGAGATTGAATATAAAGATATTGTAGCTGGTCCAAAAACCGGAAATCTGAGACAAATATTATTGCAGAGGCTTAAGGAAAAAGGTCTAAAATGCAATTGCATACGGTGCAGGGAAGCTGGTTTGCAAAAAAGAAATCTATTAGACGCAGAGATCAAAATTATTCGGATTGATTACAATGCATCAAAAGGACAAGAGATATTTTTGGCGTTTGAAAATCTGGATAGTTCTGTCATACTAGGTTTTTTGAGGTTACGTAAGATTTTTAATCCTCGTAGAAAGGAGCTCAAAGGACAAGATAACTCTGATTGTGCTGCAATCGTCAGGGAACTCCATGTATACGGTCAGATGTTAGATGTCGGTATGAAAAATCAAGAAAATATTTCTTGTCAACATCAAGGCTATGGCATAAAGCTTATGCAGGAAGCAGAAAGAATTGCAAAGGAAGAATTCGAAGTAAAAAAAATATCTGTAATAAGTGCAGTAGGAACTAGAGAGTACTATAGAAAAATGGGTTATGTTTTGAATGGTCCTTATGTCTCGAAGGTGCTTTAATAATCATGAGTGAAACGCTAATCGGGAAGGGGACCTGGATTGATAAAGTAGCTGCTAATCTATTAAATCGAGAAAGAAAATTAGCCAGAAAAATAAATTTGATAAGAGTAGAAAGTGGTCTTGGCGCTTCGGGTATACCACATATAGGAAGTATGGGCGATGCAGTAAGAGCATATGGTATAAAGCTGGCACTTGAAAATTTTGGTCATAAAGCAGAATTAATTGCGTATTCTGACGATATGGATGGTCTGAGAAGAGTACCACCTGGTCTACCAAATTGGCTTGAAGATTATCTGTTAAAGCCAGTATCTAATATTCCTGATCCTTTTGGTGAATGTCATACATCATATGGAGCTCATATGAGTAGCCTTCTTCTTGACGGATTAGATAATGCCAAGATAACCTATCATTTTCAAAGTGCAGCTCAGGCCTATAACAAAGGGATGTTAGCAAAACAAATAGATATTATATTAAGGAATAGCCATCTTCTTGGCCAGAAGATAGCTGAGTACGTTGGTCAAAAAAAATATAATGAAATATTGCCATATTTTCCTGTCTGCGAAAGTTGCGGCAGGTTATATGTTGCAAGAGCTGAACAATATTTACCTGATAAAAGGCAAGTGTTGTATGTTTGTGCAGGTTCTAGAATCGGCCAGAAGAAAATAACAGGCTGCGGATATAGTGGTCAGGCAGATATCACCAAAGGAGATGGAAAATTAGCCTGGAAAGTAGAATTTGCCGCAAGATGGAATGCGTTAGATATAAGATTTGAAGCATATGGTAAAGACATCATGGATTCTGTCCGCGTTAACGATTGGGTGGCTGATGAGATCCTCCATTATCCTCATCCTCTACATGTAAAATATGAAATGTTCCTCGATAAAGGAGGGAAAAAAATTAGTAAATCAGCAGGTAATGTTCTCACCCCCCAAATATGGTTAAAATACGGAACTCCAGAATCTATTCTGCTATTATTGTTCAAACGAATCATCGGTACTAGACATGTAGGAGTTTCTGATATTCCTGTATTAATGGATGAGTATGACTTCTATGAAGACATATACTTTGATAGAATCAAAGAAAATAACCAAGCTAAATTAACAAAAATAAAAGGACTTTATGAATATATTAATCATTTAAAACCTCCCTCACAGCCCTCACCCCACATATCATACAGAATGCTCGTACAGCAGGCTGCCCTTTTCTCAAGTGAAGAAAGAATCGATAAGGTGTATAGCAGACTTGTCAAATACGGAATGATAAAGGAGAACAGTACTGATTTAAAAAAAAGAATAAAACTGGCTTCCAATTGGGTAAGCGATCAGCTAGTTACACAAGAAAAGTTTGAAATAGAAATGAAAGAGAATTATGGCAAAGCTATTAAAGAGTTAATTCAAACTTTGAAATCCTTTCTGGGATCAGAACATGAATCTGATGCGCCCAAGAACCTGCAGTCCAAAATCTTCAATATAGCTAGAACTTATGAAATTGAGCCAAAGGAGTTCTTTACACTACTCTATAGGATGCTCTTAAACGCAGATAGAGGTCCAAGACTGGGAAACTATGCTCTAGATCTTGGAATAGAGCGGACTTGTGATATTCTAGAAAGATATATATCATAAATGTGCCAGTAGAATAAATTGAATAAACTACTTATATTATAAGAGTAAAATAAAACTTAATGAGTGATATGTATAATCCCTTGCCTTTGAAGGTTCTTGAAGCATATTCCAGCGATATCGGCCGCGGCGTAGCACGTATAGATCAGGATTCTCTAAATTTATTGAGTTTGTCTGAAGGCGATTCCGTTGAAATCATAGGTAACGACAAAAAAATACAAGCCAAATGTTTGGCTCTTTTGCCACATGATCAAGGCGGTGGGATAATCAGAGTAGATCCTTATCTTAGCAAAAGCATAGGCGTGTCTATAGGGGAGACAATTACTATAAGAACTATCAAAGTAGATTCCGAAAAAAATGGTGTTCATTCCTTTGCAAGAGAGGATGCTTTAGGAAAAACGCCAGCCAAACGATACATCAATGAAGCAGCTTCCATGGTTATTATTTCAGGATCTTGTATTGACTTCGAGAATGAAAGACACAAGATAATGGACTTTATTGGTTCTTTAGAAATTGGAACCGATATGAAGAGTCTGTGCCGATGTTATAGTGACGGTAAGAAAACTCTTGGTTGGGATTTTTTTGAGATTTCCATTGCTTCAGATTTTGTTGAAAAGTTACGCAATCTGTATACGGATATTGACAAACAAGAGGGTAACGTCACCGAACAGAGATTTGTTTTGTGGCTGGATAAGCATATGAAGAAAAAGAAACTGGAATACCATTTAAAACTAAGAGAGATTCCTTTCGAGGAATCTAAAGGATTTAGATTAAATCCTAAGAATTACCGTGACGACAGCGAACTTGAGGAACTGCGATGATATAATCTCTCGATATGTCAACAAATATCAGCCATAGTTATGGCTGGGGTAAATTAGAAGCTGAAAATTTTATAATCAATTCTGTGACAGTCGAAAAATTATAAGTATAAGTATCATAAATTTATATTCATTACGTTGATTTTTCCTTTAAATAGAACTTCAATAGGATTTTCTAATTTTAACAAAATCAACTACAAATCTAATTATAAATGCTTTCTTAGAAAAAGTAATGTATTCGCTGATGTATAATTCGTTGAAGCTCACTGTCAAATAACATTCCACAATGAGCGCATATGAAAATATCCAATTGTTCGATATCTCCTTTCTTAAGAATTGCAATTTCATTTTCTTGTTGACTATTCTCAGCAACCATGTAGTCATTTACCTGATTACTTGCAAGAGTATCTTCTAAAATTTGCTTTATCCTTAGAACATCATTCTCGTCATCCAAGATAATAGTATTCTTGTGGATATTGCTTTGTTTTTGTAAAATAGATTTGTGCTCAAATGCACTAATAATAATTTCCTTTAAGCTGTTAGGAAGGCGTGAAACATCAACTTTTATTGCCATGCATATAACCTTTATTTATAGTCTTTGAATTCATATCTAAGTTTTTGTTATTTATCAAATCTTTAGGAAAGAAGGAGAATAGATTATATACAGTCGAGTCGGGGAATTTAGTGGAATCTCAATAGACTCCAATAGTGCAATATAGATAGATAATATAGATTAATGTTCCAATAAAAGATCATTTGCAAACTGTCATATATATAAATTCCAAGTGTAAGGTGTATGAGTTAGATGAATTTTAACAGGTTGAGGCTACATCAAAACTTTTTACAAATTTAACAACAATAAATAATGGCTATCAGCACGTGAGAGATATACTGGAGCCTAAAGTAGTTTGGTTTATAGTAAATTTTTACATTGTTTACATATTCAAAAAGTCTTTACCATTTTTGATAAATTATTCTTGTTTGTTGGATCTATATTTTACCTATTATTTTAAAAGTAATAAGGAACTTTACGATGTATGTCAATTAACGATTGTTCATCTTTATTAATGAAATATGAGGCCATAGGTAATGACTTGAAGTAATTGTTTCCTTTGGCATTGCAGTACTGATACAACCTTCTTTTTGATATTGATTAGCATATCCTTAAATTATCATATTATCTTTTCAATAATGATGCATTCAGTTTACTGGCCAAACATATGTCGGCTAAAGGGATATAAACAATCAAAAAGGCAAAGTTAGTTCGATAAGTGAAATTAATCGATTTCATTAAACAGAATACATTTTAATCTTAATTGTATCTAGATTTAATGATAAGCAGTATTGAATATGCTCGGTAAAGAGTTATTGGATAATGCAGCGGGCAAGTTATGTAAATCTCTGATTCCTATTAAACATGACTATTATATAGGAAGTGGAAAAAGAATAGCAGTTTGTACATTATCAAGTATAGATTTGCTAGAAGAAATAGGAAAATCAATGGACATCATGAATAGAATTTTAATTGTAGGAAGATTGTTATCAGAAAACAAGGGGATTGACACTATTATCCGATTTATTCTGTGTCATCCAAAATTAAACCTCATGATAATCTGTGGCAGAGAGGTAAAAGGACATCAAGCAGGGCAAGCCCTGTTATCACTTTATAAAAATGGGATAGGTAATGACGGAAGAATTATCGGAGCCAAAGGGCCGTATCCGTTATTGAGATCCTCACAAAAAGATATCGAAATGTTCAGAAAACAAATTAATAAGATCTCTGATTTGACAGAAATTGATGATATTGAGAAAATAAAAAATTTAGTACTATATTGCTCTCATTAGGTTAATTTAACAATTTGAATAGAATAAGAGATACAGCTACCGTCTTAACCAAAATTTGAATTAATACCTTACAACTACCAATGATTATAACAATACACTAAAAGATCTCAAAATCATTGAATCTGACGCATATAGTTTTTTGTACGCAAGCCTATATACAAACTAGTATCGACTTATGAAGGACATGGTATTGATTATGAAAGTATGGATATCGGCACAATCATTGGAGATAAAGTATACTTCAATATATATGAACAGAAGAACAGTCTCTAGATTACCTAACAATATACAAAATAAAATGCATTCATCGAAGATAACCTTGTCTAACAATTGATTAGATAAGGAATTAAGATTTTCGGGATCCTAAATGACTGACATAGTGTAAGGGGAAGGAACAAGTAAGACCATTAATCATTATAAGTTTGACTAATTATAGTTCATTAAAAGAACAAGGTATATAGCATCAAATATAGTTGCAATTCTTGGATTTAGTAAGGCATAGGTTAACATAGATATTCAAATACTTTTACAATAATAACACTCTGCCTTAAGCTGAGGTAATTTTGACATGTTTATTTGTTCTAGGGCTGCTATTACATGTTAATACAAAATCATTAATCGCTGGATACGATTCCTGCATTGATCTATGATATTTAAGTCATTTATACTATTAAAGGGATAAGCCATGCGCAGTTAATTTCCTATATGATAACCTGACTGGCAAGGTAGATCCAAACTTAGTTTACTTTCATCTAACCAACACTACTAGCTATCAATTAATACCTATTTAGAACTTAATCGAGATCTTAATCATGTCAAATTTGATTCACAATCCACTGATAGTCTGACGTTTCCATTGGATGGTAATAATATTTTTTCCTTCAAGGCTTGATACTAATTCCTCCAACATAGATTTAACTAAATTTGCAACTACAATATTCTTCATTAATCTGACTTTTTTATATTTATCTATCTACCTTATAATAAATTATTCAACAGCAATCATCACACAATAGAAGTACAATGAATAAAAGGAATCTTTATTACTCATTCAACCCGTCGTTTGCCAAAACTCGGTATTAACACCGATTCATAATGATTAGGACCATGCCATTCTTTTATCTCGTAATTATCAAATGAGATTTAAAATATCAACGTCTCACAACAGTCATATTCTGCTTAATACTATTCTTTTATTCAGATGGGGTTAATAATGGTAATCACGACATTATAGATAACTTTAAGTGTAAAAGTAACCAAATCGATTAATAGGATAATGTAGTTATCTCATGTAAATTATTGTATAGAAACTTAGTTGATTCCTTAGGTAATCTCTTCTTAGCGTATTATGGATTTGATTGATATATTCATAAATGGTTAACAAGAGTTTTAATTAGTTCACGATAGAATAACTATATGAGTAAAGAATCAGAGCCAGTTTCTACCATTATGTCTACAAATGTGAAAACAGCTACTGAAGAAGAAACGATTCAAACAGTCTGTAAATCTATGTATGAAAATCAAATTGGAAGCATTGTTGTTGTAAAAAGAACAGTTGATGGTATCAATCCGATAGGCATTATAACAGAGAGAGATATTGTACGTCAAATAGGTTCATCAGAGTTATTTATAGTTCAAGCACCAATACGACAGATAATGAGTACCCCCTTAGTTACAATAAGACCAAACAGTCTAATAAGAGATGCAATAGAAACCATGCGACTAAAGAATATTAGCAGGCTTCCTGTTATAGATAACAAAGGAATAATGGTCGGTATAGTAACATACAAAGATCTATTAAAGGAAACCTAATTCGTTATGTTTGGCGAACATTGACATTAATAGTAATTTTCCTATATAATAGTATATTAATATCCCTCTATCGATTAGATAATAAATAAATAATATAATAATGAGGATGAAACAATATCTATTCTTGTTTTGATATTATAAAGAAATAGTGCCATAAGTAATAATATACCTTGTCCATATGGAGGGACAATAACAGAAAATATCTGCAATTCATTTATAATAACACCAAAACAAAGCAAAAACTAGAATAAATGATTAATTATATAAACCTCATTAGATAGGATGATTGGCAAAGAAATCAGCTAAGCCTTCTTCTAAATCTTCAAGATTTATAATCTGAATCATGTGCTTTGCTTTATCTATACTAATACCTTTGTGTATACAAGTATTTTCAAGACTATTTCCTCTCTGACTATGCTCCTATGTCCACCATCAGAGCCCCTTACGTAAAGAACTGGTTTTGATTGATATTCTTCATTTCTTCAGACTTCAACGTCCATGATTTCATTGCTTCAATTTCATCATAAAAGTAAGTTTTTCTATCTATTACTGCTAGATCAAATCCATTAGCCGGCAACCTTATATCAATCAGATCAATATAATCTAAAGCAATTGTCATCTTCATGAAATTACCTTTATTTTCAAGCCTATTTCGTTTATAACATATTTGTAAAGTCATAAAATCTTGTATTACTTCATTATTGCCTCATGGATTATATCCTGTCTAGGCTGGTTCAAGAACAGAAATTGAATGCACAGAGTTAGAATAATGGATAGCAAGTTGCAAAGCAATAGCACCTATATAGAGTGACCTATGATGTGTTCACGATCAATACCTGGATACTGTATAACTTTCAGGCAGCCATTAGCTTGTTCGGAGATGCTAACATGGGTTTTATGATATCTGCCTCCTGCATAGCCTCAACAACGATAGTATATCATTGATATTTTTATAAGATCCGGCTGCATCATTAGAGGATAATTTGCACCAGCGATAATCATGTCGTTTATAAATATAGGGACTCCTGCTCCCTTAATTTTAAATTTTAAACTCCATCCTACTCCACTGATATTGGCACGTTCCACAATAATAATACCACTAACAATAATAGTATAATATGTTCATTACGTTTTAGTTCTAAAATGATATCGCTTCTCAGGAAAACTTCAGAACTTTATTCGTCTAGTAAAAGATCCAGATTTTAAAAATATTTTGGCTGAGTGCAATTCGAGTATAATACTATCAAGAAACTGCCCATGGCAGAATTAGACATTAGCTTTAGACCTGAAGTGATGAAAAATAAACGTTTTGTTTAATTTATTTTGTGTAAGGATTAATTAATCAACCCGAGTACCAAGAAGGAACTAGCTTTTGTATTGTACTTGTTACCACATCATAGAACAGTATCAGATGAGCCTTTTTTGTCTGCTCTAAAAAAAGTAGATATAATGGAGAACATAATTGCTTAAAGAATCTATAAATGTGGACAGCAAAAAACAACAAGTAACAAATTTAAATATCGCATGATACTCGATAAAACTGGCTTAACAGAAAGTAGATTTGAAATTTATTTTGTTTTCATATCTAGCTCAGCAAAAAGAGAAGATCTTAAAACAATTAGGATGAAGTCGTTCAGAGCAAAAAATTTTGTTATACATAGCTCCACGTGTATTAAATTCGTCTTCATAAATTAATTCTCGAAAATTGTGCTTATTGTATAAAGAACGTAAATATCTGATATTGTAGTTCGTGATCTTTGGACATGTATATAATTGAAGCTGAACTACTCGACAATTTATTTTAAAGCATAATCGAGGACACATATAGATAGACCTGAAGGAATAACAATGTCGGGTAAGCCCATCAAGACCAGCAAATATGAGTATATGCAGATTATACTCCGCTACTATAATATCAGTGTAAGTGAAATTTAAACTCTGCTGACCTTAATTTGCTGATACGTATGAATAGAGCACAGGATTTGAGACCGGCAGAAGAAAAATGCTAGAACTAGTTGGAAAAGATGAAATATTTTTGTTCTATTAGATAGTAAATATCATACTTTCAATGTATAGATTAAAAGAATTAAAAACTCTTTTATGTGATATAAGAAACCGGTGTTTGCAAGCCAAATACATATAACAACCCGTCACGTGATCCAATAAATAGCATATTACTGGCAATGCATGGTGAAGAGTCTATTATATTCATAGTGGGGAATTTCCAAAGTTGATTCCCATTGCTGCTATCGAGTCCATATATATGTGAATCAAGACAACCAAAAAACATCACTTCATTATTTTCTATTATTACAGGCGAAGACCAAATCCTATCACCTGTTTCGAATTCCCACAGTCTCGATCCATTGTTACAATAAAGACAATATATTTTCTTGTCTGACGAAGCGAAAAATACTCTATCTTTTAATACTGCGCATGATGCCAAAATAGGCTTAGAGATTTGTTTGTTCCATTTTATTAATCCATCATGCTGGTATAAACAGTACATTCCACCAGCGTGGGTTCCTATGAATATCAAACCATCAGATGATAAGCATGGAGAGGAAGATCGAATTTTAGCATTTAATTGTGTTTTCCACTGCAAGGAGCCATCTAAATCTAAACAATAAAGAAAACCATCATCTGAACCTACAAAGATCTTATCACCATTAAATGAAGGAGAAGACCAAATCTCACCTTGAGTTTCAAATGTCCATCTAAGGTTTCCTTTCATATCAATTGCATATATACGTCTGTCTAATGAGCCTAGAACTATCATATCACCTACCACGCATGGAGACGAAAATACATCACCATGAATTTCAAAATTCCATATTTTGTTTCCAGTCCTTGTATCTAATGCAAAGACTAAATTTTTTCCAAGAACGATTGTTTGGTTAATCCAGGAATTGAATGTTGCGGCTATTAATATATCTTGGTGAAGTAATGGTGAGGAGATTATAGGGCTACCTATACTGATATGATAATTTATTCTTCTTTTATACACGTTTAAAGCAAATATCCTTCCAGTAACTGTTGGAACAGAAAGAATGCTATTATCAAAAACCGGAGAGCCTACTATTGGTCCCAAATCAATCAGCCATTGAAGTGAAGGTTTTCGGGCTAATGAGGAACGGCTTATTCCTGTTCGCATTGGATTTCCTCTAAACATTTTCCAGGAGCGTTCTTGTGAGCTTATTAAGGAATCTCTACGGTCATTCAACTTACAAAAGGAAAAGATATCTATACCCTTATCTACTTTTTTAACTAGGTACAATATGCTTTTATTTTTTTAAATATAGGATAAGTGGAGAAATGATGTTCAGAAATGACAAATAATACTCTAACTTAAATATTAATAATAATTAATATAACAATAATTATCATGACCGGTGACTCTTCAAAAACAAGATTTGGTGATAAGAATAATAATCCTAATCATTTTCTAGTGTTGGACGCGATATCAAAAGGCGCTAAAGATATCGATAATTTAGTTAAAACTACGAGATTGCCAAGAGAAGAAGTTGATCTTATTGTAAATGATCTATCGTCTCAGAGGTTAATAATCAAGGAAGAAAGGAAAAGAAGATTCTTTGGAGGAAAAAAAGTAGAGGTTAAGGTTACTGAGACTGGTGTGAGAGTACTAAATTCAAAGAAGCAAGAATTACAAGAACAAACGAAGCAGTTAAGAGAATGGCACAATAATGGTAATACTACTCAGCTGCAAACGTTTATGGATTCTAATAGAACATGGATGCCCTTTATGTTATTTTCAGGGATTATGGATATTTTATTCTTCACATCTATGATGTCTATGATGGGCATGGCATT
>DASQYF010000290.1:0-2204 GCA_035639375.1 Nitrososphaeraceae archaeon | reverse complement strand
TAGAATCTATTCCAGGCCTTATACTACTCTTAAACTAAATCATTTTACATGGAGCAAGTGGATTACATACACTAGTGTATTGCATCCCACCGTATGGTTGTCAATTCTGTCTTAGATTCTAACAATTCATAATCAAATGCTAGGAAGCCAAAAAAGAAGATAATAAGTAAAGCAAGAACTGCTATATCTGCAAGATTTGAGCAAAGTGATTTTCGTTCTCCTACTAAGGTTCTTGGTTTGCAGCATCTCTTAACAACAATAATTCTTATTCTTTGGTTGGCTGTACCGTTTCTCCACGATTCGATTACCATGATTGGGAGTTAGGATATTGAAATACTCACCAAATTATATCCAAAACATAAATCGATTATAGAAAAATATACAAGAAAATCATCTTTTCCTGGCACCTAAGAGCTATATTGACTGTGCCTTAGTGTTACAGTAGGTCTTTTGCTTTCAAAAATTTATTATAGATAACAGCAGAAATATGATAAAGGTACAATTATGATGTCAGACATTCATCCTAAAGGCAAAAAAATGAACCTCAGATAAAATTATAGACAGCAAGCACTATTTATAAGAAGAGCATGGATAGGATATTCTGACTGTTATTATTGTTGGTAGTGTAATAGTAATTTGAAGTTTAAAAAAGAGGTGAGCGAAAAAAGCTCTTATAAAGAATATTGTAGTTGGGAGGAAGTAGAATCACTAACAAAAATCGTCGCAGATAAGATACGAAATTCAAATAAAAAATATAATGTTATTCTGGGAATAACAAATGGAGGAATCATTCCGGCAAGGCTGATGGCAAGAGAACTTGATATTGACTATATACTATTCATACCTGTTAGAAACAAAAAGCTGAACAAAGAAGAGATGCCTCTACTACTTCAAGACAAGAAATACCTTATAATTGATGAAATATATGATACTGGTGATACATTTTATAAAGTTTATGATGCAGTAAGAATATTTGATTGTGATTTTGCGTTTCTTATGAGCAGATATGAACACAATAGTAGAGGAACATATGTTGGAAAGGTACTTAATCATAATAAATGGATTGTGTTCCCCTGGGAACAAAAAACAGTGTTTTAGGATAGTTAGCATATCTTGGAATGTTTATAATCTGTAGCATTGAATTCTATTGTTGTCATTAAATGCAAACTCTAATTCTATAAAGAATGAAAATATAAGATCATATAGTATAATTAAAGACGATAACAACAATAATTATAATAATGAAATTCTAGACTTAGAAAGAAAGATCAGTTTAGCTAAAGGCCAAGAGAAGGTTGACTTAGTTATAAAGAATACAAGGATAGTAAACGTATTTTCTGGAGAGATTCATCAAACTGATGTTGCTATCGCTGATGGAATATTTGTAGGGTTTGGAGAAGGATATGATGATGCTAAACATTTGTATAATGCTCAGGGAAGATTTATGTGTCCTGGACTTATCGATGGTCACATACACATAGAGTCTACTTTTCTTTCTCCAGGTGAATTCTGTAACGTGGTAGCATCACATGGAACTTCATCCGTAATATGCGACCCACATGAAATAGCAAATGTGCTTGGTCTGGTAGGTCTGGATTATTTTCT
Source organism: Nitrososphaeraceae archaeon (assembly GCA_035639375.1). Classification (GTDB taxonomy): domain Archaea; phylum Thermoproteota; class Nitrososphaeria; order Nitrososphaerales; family Nitrososphaeraceae; genus JAJNBK01. The sequence continues at coordinate 599 of DASQYF010000290.1, read as the reverse complement.
ACAGTCAAGTATGAACTTACCTGTCAACGTTTATCTTATGATGCCCTCATGTGTCCCAGCAACACAGATGGAAACATCCGGGGCCATGATTCTTTCCAATGATATAAGTGATTATTTACAGCGTTATCCGGATCGACTTATCGGATTAGCAGAAATGATGAATTATCCAGGAGTAATATCTGAAGATAGGGAGATCCTTTCTAAATTGATAGCAGTAGGTTCAAGACCCAAAGATGGACATGCTCCACTTCTATCTGGAAAAGCATTGGATGCATATATTATTGCCGGATTGGGTAGCGACCATGAATGTACAAATCTTAAAGAAGCAATTGAAAAGCTGCGAAAGGGCATGCATATTATGATAAGACAAGGAACCCATGAAAAGAATCTGAAGGATTTGATTCCTCTCATTAATGATTTCAATAGCTTTCGTATAAGCCTTGTTTCAGATGACCGTGATCCAATTGACTTAAAGGAAAACGGACATCTTGATTATTTGGTTCGTACAGCTATTTCTTTTGGCTTGCCGCCAATAAGAGCAATCCAGATGGTATCTATCAATACTGCTAGATATTTTGGATTAAAGAACATAGGTGCGG
>DASQYF010000289.1:0-5058 GCA_035639375.1 Nitrososphaeraceae archaeon | reverse complement strand
ATGTATATGTATCTTCACCTCTATTTCGATGTGACTTTGGAATGTGGAAAATGATATCTTTTTGTGGTTCTATCTTTTAAAGTAACAACTTGTACGCAATAACATTTGATAGTATTTCAACAAATATTAGAATGAACGGATTGAAAAAAAATATATAAAATATTAATTTTGACAAATATTTTTATACCTTTAACTGAAAAGATAGAAGGTTAGTGTAAAGCGCTACACGGAAATGTTTTGCTCCAGGTAGGATTCTAGAATTATTTAACACGCTTTAGAAGATCTTTTAACATACAGATTCAAAGCAATTTGAAAAATACATTGATAGAATTAAAAAAACGTTATTCCTTAAAGAAATAGTGGATATTTACAAACATATTTACAAAATATAGGGTGAACTGATTAGAATAAATACAATTGCATTATCATATCAACTTTAGAGTTTGTACATTTTTAATATTAAAACAGAAATAAACAAGTCACTTCTAGCTATATTCCAATAATTGAGGAATCTAAGAGTGAATGCTTAACTTGTTATACAATCCTCGCAAATAAAAGCTGTAATGATGACTAGATTATACCGGTTTCAACATAATGCTAAGAAATAGGCATTAGAAAATATGCATCAAGATAGTAAATAGGATTATACATTCTAGACAAATTAGGTCTTATATCTCAAAAAGTTTATTCCTCTTACCACTAATTAATTTTTGCAATTCCTTGACTGAAGAAAGTAAGTCTTGTTTTGCTTCTTTTTCTTTGTCTTTGTTAACTATAATTTCTCCTGGTCCAAACTTTGCATTATTTATCATAATAGGTATCGTTAGATGCAGTATCTGCGCAACAAACTCTATAAGATTTGGATAAGTATTATTATTAATATAAACATAAGTTGTCGTTCCGTTACTTTCAATCGCTTCCTTTTTCAGTGGAAAAGCGAAATCCGTCGACGATATTTGATCTATAAGCTTAAGTGAAGCATTTGTTGCCTGAGATTCTCCTTTACGCTTTTTCGATTCTACATATTCTTTTGCTAATTCCTCTAATTTCTCAAAATCTACCAATACTGTCAAAATTGTATTAGTCTAACATCTTAATTACTTTATTCAATCTTAAGATGTTATTACCCATCAGTATTTGTATTATGTTTATTTTAGATATCATATAGAGATTTTGAGAAAACAAATTGTAAAAGAGATTGCAAAAGAAAGAATTGATCTTTTAATAGCGAATGCTTTATTGGAAGTAAGAGATAATGAGAAGCTTGCTTATGACCAGGCAATGCTTGCAAAAAAAATTGCCATGCGATATAGACTGAAACTTCCCTATCATATACGTCAGTTATACTGCAAAAAGTGTAAATATTTTATTATTCCAGGAAGAAATGCTCGAGTAAGAATAGGAAGATCCAATACAAAAGCATTAAGAATTACTTGTTTGAAATGTAATCACATCTATCGTAAGATATTACTACCTAGAAAATAATCGTTGTACTTTTGAAAACAATTCACTAGATGAGAATAAGGATTTATAAGGGATCTAACGCGTGATGAATCAGTAATAACTATGGCCAAGGCTTATGATATTCCAGCCTCTTATCTCATTCCTAGATTGGCGGAACAGCTAAAAAAAGATAAAAAAATTGAACCTCCAAGCTGGGCAGCGTTTGTCAAGACCGGTCCTCATGCTGAAAAAATTCCTCAAAATAAAGACTGGTGGTATATTAGATGTGCGTCTTTGGTAAGGAAAGTTTACATGCACGGTCCTGTCGGAATTTCTGATTTGAAAAGTGCGTACGGTGGCAGAAAAAGGATTGGATATAATTTGGATCACCATAAAGACGCTGGTGGCGCAATTATCCGCAAGGGATTGCAACAATTGGAGTCAGCTGGCTACGTAACTAAAAAAAGTAAAGGTAGATTAATGACAGATGATGGGATGAAAAAAATCGATAGGTTAGCTACTGAGATTCATAATGAAATTATTAAGACTGCACCCGATTTGCAAAGATATGCGTAGTTCTTGTCTTTGAAGACATATGTCAGGCCCTCAAACATCACAACCAAATGATGAGGAAGCAAGGCGACGCGAGGCTGAGGCCGCAGCCATGCGACAACGCGCCTTATTGGTTCTTCTGGATCCTGCAGCCCGTCAAAGGCTAATGAATATTAGAATAGTAAAGCCGGAGCTTGCTGCTGCTGTAGAAAATTATCTTATAAATGCAGCCTCAACAGGAAGACTAAACAGAGCTATCACGGATGATGAATTGAAACAGATTCTACTTAGTCTCCAGCAGCCAAAACGAGATTTCAAAATAAATAGACGCTAGAATATGCAGTTGATTGGAATTTTTTTTAAACTTTCTCTTTAACTCTCCTATCACTGAAGCAGGGAGCCATCCGATAGAGTGCTAACATTATACATACAAGTAATTTAGTGATGAAAGTCTAGTTAAATATATTAAGTATTAAACAATCCTTGAACTTTATGAAGGCAGCCGTATTTCATGAATATAGTAAAGATCCAACAAAAGTTGTGAAGGTTGAAGATATTGACATGCCAAAGTTGAAACCTAATGAAGTTATGTTAAAAGTAGAATCAGCATCCTATAATTATAATGACCTCTGGGCTATTTGGGGTGAGCCTCTAAAGACTCCGCTCCCACATATTTCTGGAAGTGATGTAGCAGGAACCATAGTAGAAGTTGGCGAGGATGTCTCGAAATTGAAGGTCGGAGATAGAGTTGCCTCTCATTCAAATTTGAGCTGTAGGGTCTGTAATATGTGTACCTCCGGCAGGGAATACGACTGTAACGATAGATTAGTGTGGGGTTTTCAGACAGGTCCACTATGGGGTGGATTTGCTCAATACACTCATTTGCCTGAGGTCAATGTAGTAAAAATACCAGACAATGTATCCTTTGATGAGGCAGCAGCAATTTCAATGGTAGGAATGACTTCATGGCATATGCTGGTCGGGAGAGCCAAGATAAAGCCAGGCCAGACAGTTCTAATCATGGGAGGAACAAGTGGTGTAGGTATGTCTGGGATTCAGATTGCAAAGTTATACAACTGCAACGTTATCGCTACTGCAGGAAATAAAGAAAAGATGGATAAATGTCTGGAGCTTGGTGCGGATCATGTAGTTAATCATAGGGAAGCAGATTGGTATAAAAAAGTGAGAGAAATTACAAAGAAGCAGGGCGTGGATGTCGTCTTTGAGCATATTGGAAAGGCCACATTTGCCCAAGAGGTTGGTCTTTTGAAAATGGGAGGAACACTTGTTGCTACTGGTGCTACGACAGGATATGATGCAACTATTGATTTGAGATACCTATTCTTCAAAGGAACAAATTGGCTAGGGTCTACGCAGGGAACTAAAGCTGAGCTTGAAGAAGTAATGTATTGGACAGGTAGAGGCAAGATAAAGCCTCTTATTTATACAACTCTACCCTTCAGTGACATGGCAAAAGGTCATGTCATGATGGCAAATGCTGAACAGATTGGAAAAACTCTTACCACTCCTCATAAACTCTAATCTTAAGCTCCCTGTAATATTGAGATGTTTAGAAGTCTGATCTTTGTTCCAAGCAACAGCAGACGTTTTATTGATAAAGCCAAGACACTCAATGCAGACATAACATGTTTTGATCTAGAGGATTCTGTTCCGATAAATGAAAAAACCGCAGCAAGAGAGACAATTATTCAGGCACTCAAACAGAGGACAGATTATAAAACAAATGTATACATTAGAATAAACTCCTTTGATTCTGGCATGGCTTTCACAGATTTAAAAGAGATAATTCAAAATGGAGTGGATGGAATTGTTATACCAAAAGTGGATGATGAAAACGAGGTTATCGACATTATTAGATTTATCTCTATCCTTGAAGATGAAAGAGGAATCAAAAATGGAAGTATTAAATTAATGCCGTCTATAGAAACTGCAAAAGGAGTAGTAAATGCATACTCTATAGCAAAAGCGGATCAGAGAGTAAACGCACTAATTTTTGGAGTCTTTGATTTTCTTTATGATATGGGCCTTGATTACGCCGAAAATGATGGTATTGAATATGTATATGCCCGTGCAAAAATCCCTGTAGATGCAAAAGCTGCTGGAGTGGCAGCTATTGATGCTATCTGGCAAAATGTAGACAATACTAATGGATTAATGAAGGATGCAAGAGTTGCAAAGCGTCTAGGTTATTCAGGCAAGAGCATTATTCATCCAAGTCAAATAGATCCTGTACATAATATTTTTATACCAACAAAAAATGAAATTGAGTGGGCAAAGAAGGTAATAGAAGCATTAGGCCAAACAATGGAAAGAGGAAGCGGCAAAGGTGCAGTCAAACTTGAAGGAAAAATGATAGATGCCGTTCATTATAAGCAAGCAAAGGCAATTTTAAATATTGATCCAGAAATGTTGTGATATAACTTCCTATAAATAAATGGAGAGTAATTGTGTTTTGTAACGTTATAGGCTGATTTTCTAGCTGTAACAATTCGGCGGATGATACAACAACATTATCATCGATAAGCTGATTCTACAGACACAATCACTCTATCTTTTTTCTAGTGCTACTTTGGGTATCTGGGCAGTACATAAATAATCATCCATTTCATATTGTTTGCTACATTGAGGACATACTTTTATCCCTAGTTTTTGAGGTTCCCATTTTCTTATAAAACTATCCTTACCGTTAAAATAACATTAGCGTTCTTTGTCTATCATCAAGACTGTTTTATTTATTATTCATCGACGATCTTTACATTTAGTTGTTGATTACTGATTGGCAGCGTAAAGTAAAACGTAGATCCTTTTATTGCATCAGTAATACTATTATTATCATGGTTATTATTTTCAGCCCATATCTTGCCACCATGAGCTTCTATGATACCTTTAGAGATAAACAAGCCCAAGCCAGTACCTTGAAAAGACTTTGAAGCAAACTTGGAAAATAGCTTTGGTAAAATTTCAGAAGATATACCAATACCAGTGTCTTTAATACTAACAACAACTTCTTGGTTATCCTTCTTTTCTATTGTAATAGTTATT
>DASQYF010000288.1:0-4180 GCA_035639375.1 Nitrososphaeraceae archaeon | reverse complement strand
GCCTTAGCTAAGAACTATACTGTTATTGCACCTGATCTACGTGGCCTTGGAGACTCTTCAAAACCACTAACTGGTTATGATGGTAAGACCTTAGCTGAAGACATACATCAACTAGTTACTCAGTTAGGATTTAAATCAATTTTCCTAGTGGGTCATGATATCGGAACACAGGTAGCCTATTCTTATGCAGCTGCACATCCTACGGAAGTAAAGAAGTTAGCAGTAATGGAATTAACAATTCCTGGTTTCGCACCTGCTGGTAGAATGCCATTATGGTGGGTCATATTCCATCAAACACCGGACGTACCAGAAGCCCTTGTGCAGGATAAAGAGATGACGTATCTATCATGGTTCTTACACAATCTTGCGTATAATCCAGCTGCTATAACGCAGGCAGATATCAATGAATATGTTAGCCATTATTCTGCTCCAGGCGGAATGCGTGCGGGATTTGAGCACTATCGGGCTTTTCCTCAGGATGCGATTCAAAATCAGAATTATTCTAAAACTAAGCTTACAATCCCAGTATTGGCGCTAGGAGGAGGGTATATTCCAACATTCGGAGGTAATATTACTATGCCTACTGTCATATATGGGATGAAGATATTAGCTCAAAATGTTCAGGGTATTACAGTTCCAAATTCAGGTCATTTTATTCCAGAAGAGCAGCCAGAATTTCTTATAAAACAGCTTGACAATTTCTTTGGCAAAAATACTACTAATACTAGTTAATGAATAAGCAGTTCTTTTAGCTTCAATTCTATTATCATCAACATTCCGGTATTCAATGACAGAAGTATCTTGTCATGTCTACAAACCAAACTTAAAGTCTACCGACAAGAATAAGAATCATGAAAAAGCTTGAAGGAAAAATTGCATTCAAAAATGTTAAGTTATCCGTCTTATATTCAATGAATGTGCTACAGGGGGATTATATCCTATATTGTAAAGGAATTCCGACTATTCTCGATCTACAACAAAACTATACACAATACTATATTATATCATTTAATTGAATTGAGAATATCTACAATTTATAGGTTCGGTGGGATGCAGGACAGAATTGACTCAAATATGCCACCCAATTTCTTAGATGTTAATTCCTATTCAAGTGAATATGCTTGACTTTTGTTTTTTGTTTATCTGTTAATTCGGTTTTTGGTAGTTCTTCTTCCTTTAGTAATTACCTAAGTTCTACTTATATCTTAATATATTACTGTAATAAAGTCGGTCTTGCTAACTTATCCTAGTATAAATGAAATATTACACTTGTTTAACCCTAATATATCTTGAAGAAATCTGACCCCATTTTGTGCTGAGAATGGTAAACGACAATGATCGTTGCTGAGACCACTAAGACCTACTATTGTTATAAGTTTCAGATGATTCAAATCTACTTGAATCTTAGAGATAGACGGATTCATATAATATTTTCTAATTATATGTTACCAATAAAAAGTAACTCCATTACTGTACAAGGGAAGATTTCATGAAGGATTTACAAAACTCAAGATATTACACAATCACCAGAAGGAAATAAAGATGGTCTATGATAACCTTTGTAACTGGCTATAATAAATTCTGCTGCTATAGTATTGAATAGAAAAGTCTACTACAAAAGCTACAGCATTTGTAGATAATAATAAAATAGATTACATATGCTACAAGGCAAATTATCAAAGCTTTAGCTAAGCAAATCAGGCTTTCTTTGAAGAAGAATTACTTTTATACCTATTACTACCGCTTTTAAATATCTTATTGCTGTCTTATATAAGCAATGAAATCTGCTCAAATTAGCAAGTACGGAAGCAGCGAAGTTATCGAGATTAACCAAAACACATCTGAACCAACTGTATCTTCTGGAAAAGTTTTAGTCATCATAAAAGCAGCTGGCGTAAATCCAGTAGATTGGAAAATTCGTGAAGGAGGCATGCAACAGATAATATCACTTCAATTTCCATCAATCTTGGGGATAGATTTTTCTGGTGTTATCAAACAAATTGGAGAAGACCTCTATCCTTCAGATTTTAAGCAAGGAGATGAAGTATATGGACAGGCTGGTGTGATAAGCGGGGGATCGGGAGCATTTGCAGAAATGGCTCTCGCAAATACTGAAAGTATCGCAAATAAACCAAAAAGTCTAAGTCATGCTGAGGCCGCAGCTTTACCGCTCGTAGGTGTTAGCGCTTGGAAAGCGCTCATGGAAAATATTGAATTATCAAAAGATCAAAAGATTCTAATTCACGGTGGCGCAGGCGGTATAGGATCTATTGCTATTCAGCTTGCCAAGAATTTGGGAGCATACGTCGCAACAACAGTAAGTGCAAATGACAAGCAGTTTGTTCAAGAGTTGGGGGCGGATGTAGTAATAGACTACAAGACTCAGACTTTTGAAGACGTACTGCATGAATATGATGCAGTCTTTGATACTGTAGGAGGCGAAACATACACAAGATCTTTCAAAGTGTTAAAGAAAGGTGGCATAATTGTTTCGATGCTAGAGCAGCCTAACTCAGAGCTAATGAGCCGATATGGGATCAAAGCAATATTTCAATTCACACAGGCAGACAGGGAACGATTGAGGAAATTGGCACAATGGGTAGATGAAAATAATATAAGGGTAAATGTAGAGAAGACGTTTTCACTAGAGGAAGCTGGTAAGGCACTTGATTACCAAAAAGACCTGCATCCAAGAGGTAAAGTCGTCTTAGCAATGTAAGAAGAGAAAATAACAGTTAGCTGTTAAATTTTATTTGATAGTTTCAATATCATTTATTGTTTATGGCTGAAAATATATTTATGGAATTCAATCCATCCAAGAATGAACAGTAATGGTTTCTATAATTTGATTAAATTATTCGGTTATGTTTCACTGGAAGAATGTAGCGCCATTAATGGTTTAATCTTTGACAACATATAGCAAATAATACAAAACTAAAAACCCTTTATATTTTAAATTCAGTTGCATGGAAGAATTACAGTATTATAAGCCTCTTTTACTATTGATTATCCGGAAAGTATTAATCTGTCTTTGAACAGATCTAGCTATTCCTATCAGCTTTACAACGTTTTTAAAAGATAAGAAAATATAGGCTTAACAGAGGATTGAGTATTTTTGGGATTACAAATGCCAAATATATCCTACTACAAAAGTTATAGCTTTTGTAATGAAAATAGAATATATGCTACAAAGATGAAAACAAATTATCAAAGCTTTATGTATGCAAATAGATATAGAAGAGACGGTATACGCAAGAGGAGCTCCATCTCAAATATGAATTATATTGTATTAACATAATGATATTTTATTAAATGAAGAAATAGAAGATGGTACAGCTTTTATGAGGCATTTCAATGACTACTAAATAATATGGCATCTAACATCTGACAAAATAAAAGTGTATTCACGTTCTTCTAAACAACAAATACTTATTTTAGAAGTAATCCAAAAAAATACTGTTTGCGTCAAGGCATTACAATAAGAGTATTTCAAAGAAATGATTCTGAAGGAGTCATAAAACTTATTTCAAATATTATTGTCAAAGAATTTAATTTTAAACTCGAGTTTGATACTTTGGACTCTGACATACTTGCTATTGAAGAAATTTATAACAAATCTGATGGTGGTTGCTTCTGGGTTGCAGAAAGCCTTGACGATGATAACAACAACCCAGAACAACAAAAAATAGTTGGTACAACTGCGGTAAGAAAATTGAAACAGTTTGAATGCACGTGTGAATTAAAGCGTATGTATGTATTAAACGAATTTAGGCGATTAGGTTTAGGACAAAAATTGCTTGATATAGCAATAGATTTTGCAAGAAGTGTTGGTTATTCAAGGATTGTCTTGGATAGTTCAAAGACATTACGTGCAGCAAGAGCATTATATCTAAAGAATGGTTTTGTTGATATTCCTAAATACAATGATAACTACAGAGCCGATGTATTTATGGAAAGAAAATTATCATCATCTATTTGTTAGCATATACTGCTCACTAGTAATATTATTTTGCTTTAAATACACATGAGGCATCTTACATTACGTTATATGTTACAATATAATATATGACATACCATATATGGTAAAGACCTAGCAATGGGATAATGGCTAAGATAGTCTATTTAATGTTCTCCTATGCCTCTGGAATTTGAGGTTTGTTGTTTAAGACGTGGAGGATGT
>DASQYF010000287.1:0-3481 GCA_035639375.1 Nitrososphaeraceae archaeon | reverse complement strand
TGACAGCTTTTTCATTAATTTAACATGAGAAGGTACTTCATCGACTGTCCTCTTTTTTGCCATCTCATAATTGGCGAGGATGTGCAGGTTTTGTTCTTGTTTTTTGAATTCATACGTTCCCATAGGAGACAATTCTCCTCTAGGGCTAAGGATATACCAAAATGACTGTTGTTTCTCTTCTGCCTTTAGAGCAGAAGATACTTGGTCTTCATCATGTTCAAGGGTCGTAATATTGTTAATTGTGGAATTATTCGTACTTGACGTCTTTCCAGAAATAACGCCGGAAGAATCCTCCTGCTTTGTTAACACTTTGGCACTTTCTGCCAAAGGATGTCCCTTGACCTTGATATTAAATTCCTTTGTCCAGCCAAAAGGTGCCCTACTTACAAATAGTTTCATGTCTTTTGCCATTCTTTCCATCAATTTTAGAAGTTCATAGGCGTATTTGGCAGAAGCAAGGTTAGAACTCAGATGAGCATACGGATATATAAGTAATCGTTCACTTTTGACAGTGTCCAGATATTTTTTAATTTCATAAACTGCATCCCTTGCAATATTTTCATCATCTTCACGTTCTATAGCAATAAATGTAACAACAAGATCTTCAAAGTGAACCTTAGCTCTAGAGATATTTTCCTCTGCATCATTAATTTCTTTAGATATAGGTTCGTATTCAATAAAATCTGAATGAAGATTTAGCATTCGCATATAATTTCTTGAACAGCAAAGTAGTTCAGCCGGATTAAAGGCTTTTGATTATTCTCCTACTATAGAGAAAGGATCAGAAAAGCTCTTATAACTTTTTAATAAAAAGTAAAGCAGGAATATAACGCATATTATTTCCTATGTCGTATGTTTCTTTGTTTATTCTTTTATATAATATGTGTGGAATACTCATGATTATTTTGCATGACAATTAGACACCCAAGAATTGATAGGTTATAGTTAATCCCAACGTGCCCGCTCATTTTCACGTTCGCTTTTAGAAGCTTTTTTCCACTCTCTATAATGTGTTTTGCAAAGATAGATCCTTTTACTTGTAGAATCGAGATCCATATTTACTGCCATACTTGCTTTGCTTCCACTCATTGAACGTTGAGCCGTTTCGTCACAACCCTGAATACTGCAGTTCACTCCCTTGTCTATTCGACCCATTTTATCTGAAAATTAATATTAAACTATAAAAAGCTGATCTAAATGGCTAATTATATCTTACTTATTCCACTAGCAATTTTTCATTAGGGAGGAAAGAAAGCAGAGTCTAGATAGATTGTTGATTATAAATAAATAGAGCCTATATCTGTTGAAGCAATAAATTTTGTATCATGCTAAATATTCTTATTACACTAATTAAAGAATCGATATTTTAAGCCTGCCTTTTAATATGTAAGAGGATTAATTATAGTTGAATACTCTAGTTAGCACACAACTATAAAATTAGTCCAATAAATTTTCTCGAAAGGTCCATTTTTTGTTGAACAAAAAGGTACTTATCGATGCAATTGCAATTGCTAGGATCAGTGATACTCGATATTGTAATCCGTATTCTACTACTAATAGATATAATAGCAATAATTGAATAGCAGCAGCTACGGCGCTGATACCTGCAAATGAACAATACTGTTTCAACGTCTTCACTAGAGATAAATCCCTATCTTCGAAAGTCCATATCTTGTTTAGAAAGAAGTTGGAGGTTATTGATATTATTATTCCGATAAGGGTAGCCTGAAGATACCAGAGATTAGACAGAGACTTGACGGAATTTGCAACATTATCGGCTAGCATAAATGAGATCAGATAATTTATCAGCAATCCGCTTGCTGCTACTGTATAAAATCTGCTCGCCTTAGATAAGAATAATACCGACTTACGTTTTTCCTCTTTCTTTAGGGTACGCCGTTTTGATTTCTGACCGTATCTATAAAGTTGCCATACAGCTGCAGCATAATCAAGTATTACATTGAAATTCATCTTGCTCTGTCCGGACTTTCTATCACGAAAAGTATATGGAACTTCTTTTACTCTAATGTCTCTTGACTTTACTAGTATTTCTAATAGTATTTTAAATCCCTTAGTATCAAATTTTATATTCTTTATCACATGACGGGGAAATGCAAAGAAACCAGACATAGGATCGCTAACATTGCTTACCTTCAATCCATGTCGTGCAATCTTAGCTGCTCCTCTGCTAATGACTCGCCGTTTAAATGGCCATCCTACTATTGATCCGTGGCTAATATATCGTGAGCCAATAACTATGCAATTGGGATCCTTTCTTAACTCTTCTACTAGCAGCGGTATAGTTTCTGGCGGATGAGAAAAATCCGCATCCATTATCAAGATACTTTCTCCCTTAGAAGATTCTATCCCTTCTAAAATAGCAGCAATAAGACCAGTTTTATTTTTCCTATGGATAACTCTAACTAGACAGTTTTGGTTATCAACTTTAGAATTGAGTTGATGTTGGAGTGATGATGTATCAGTAGCGATATTATTCTGAATATAGTTTTCAACTATTCTGCCCGTTTGGTCCGGAGAATTGTCATCTACTACTATAATTTCTGTAACAATATTAGATGGAAGATTACCCCTTATATCACCTATAAGTCTCAGGATATTTTCAGATTCATTATATGTAGGTATTATAATAGATAGACTTGGTAATTTTACTTCTGATCCTAAGTCTTCTCGATGCTCTAATTCCACTGTATCTATAGCTTCGCAATTAACCATCTATTAAGATTTTGACTCAATAACACTATATTTCTTATAGTTTTATCTTCTTAATTAAAGATATATTGACGAGAATCTGAAAAAGGACTAGCAAAGTACCGAATTGCAAATATAATACCTCATATATTTGATGTTTTGTCAATGCAATATCAAGTTACTTGTAAATGGTAAACTGGTCTACTATCTTCCCATTATTATTAGGATAAAATTTGCCTGTTAATGTTTTTCCATTATTTGTTATATCTACATTGAGGATCCCAAATCCTTTATACTGCTTAACAAAATAATCTTCTTTACCTGTAAACGAGTAAAGACTGGCTCCTCCTGTTCCTACTGTAGCAAATATCTGCCCTCTATGTAGATCCGTATAGGCTGTAGTATTTGTACTAGTTTCTATCGGATGGCGTGGATTAACACTATTGAATTTAATAGGATATGTCCTCTGATAATTGTGATTATGTCCTTGAAGTACAAGATCTACTCCATACTGTTCAAAGAGTGGATGATATGTACTTCTTAAGGAAGAAATAGCAGAATGAGTACTTGGTATAGTATACATTGGCCTATGGTAATATACTACTATCCAATCTATATTTGGATTTGATCCCGCCTTTGAAACATCATTATTTACAAATTTATACTGTTCAGAATTTACATCAAATGGAATTTCTGTTGAAAGTGCAAGAAAGTGAATGTTTCTATAATCAAATGAATAATATTGTTCTGTGAGTCCAAAATGGTTCATATA
>DASQYF010000286.1:0-3712 GCA_035639375.1 Nitrososphaeraceae archaeon | reverse complement strand
AACTTTTACTATACCTTCAAGGTAATTAGAAGCGATCCCCTTAATGTATAGATCAGAGAGATCTGTAGAAAGTTTGTGAATCGTTTCGTACAGAATAGAATGAGATACATCAATTGGAAAATAGTAGAGAGGTTTTTGTTTTGACAAAAAACATTCGAGTAGGATTCTTGTCTTATCAGAGCTTCCACTTCCGAGCTCAAGTATACTTATATGAGTATCGTTTTGCATGCTGACTATATCAGGTGAAAAGTTCTCTAAGATCGTTCGTTCAGTTCTGGTAAGATAATATTCTTTCTGAAGACAAATTTTCTCAAATAGTAATGAACCTATTTCATCATATAGATATATCGGCTTTAATTTTTTTTTTGAGCTCATTAAGCCTTCTCTTACGTCTTGTGCAAATTCAGAAATCAATTGAGAGTTATCTGTTTTATGGATGAACATATCTGTACCTAAGATTCAATAATATTATTTCTAGACTAATTAAATCGTACTCTTCGTAATTAATTTTTATTAAGGTTTTAGTCGCTTAGCATGATAGACATCTTCTAATTTATTAATTTTTTCATTATAATTAATATTTTATACATCCAGTGCCTGCTGCTTGTGGCTATTGAAGGGCCGACCTTACATTCATTCTTCGAAATTATTATTGTGTCTGCTCCTATTGGTTTGTTTGGTTGTTTCTTGCTAAAGATTTAATAAATTTTAATCCCTGCTTGGTAGAAGTCAATGATTCACTATTCAAAATTGGCTCAAAGCTGATATACCCGTTGTATTTTATATGACTCAAGGATTTGACAACTAATTCAAAATCAATGTGTGCATAACCTGGCATTTTTCTGTTATTGTCGGCAAAGTGAGTATGACCTAATAGATTTGCAGAAATAAGAATTGCTTGTTTGAATGAATCTTCTTCTATGTTCATATGAAAAGTATCCAGTAGTATTCCAAAATTACTGTGATTAACCTTTTTTGCAATAGCAACTGCATCCTTTGCTGTAGTACAGTATGGAGTACTATACCTATTAAGAGGCTCTAATAGAAGCATTATACCATGATCTTCTGCAAACCTTGTTAGTTCATACAGAACAGGAAGAAGCAATTTTTGTATTAACCGTGTTTTGTTAATGTCAGCAAGAATTATGTGGTTCCTATCAAATGCTACAAGATCATCATCAGCAAAAAGGCATAGATTAAGCTCTTTTCCTCCTAATCCATGGCATAGCTTAATGCATTGCTTTACATATTCTTTTGAATACTTCAAGATGCCCTGATTACAGCTAATAAGATTTCTCTTATGTGCCTCATCATAACCTGATGTTCCCCACATTCCTGTTATGCCGCAAACAGTCATGTCAAAGGAGGATAATGTCTCACGAATAACTCTCATATCTAATTTTTCTGGCTCTCCGTACATTTCAACGGCATCGTATCCTTGATATACCAATCTTTCGAGTGTTTTTTCCATGGCTTCGATATTGCGGAACGAAGAAAGCGTGATAGAATATTTAAAACTCATATGTCGTTCAGCATCCTACACAAGCTTACTATAAGATCAAGAAACTAAATTGATTAAGAATTTTCCAATATCCACACAGCTCACAATTTCTTTAGAGTTATTTGATATGATTGACTTTTGATTTGATATATAGAGTGCTAGGCCTTCTTCCGTAATATTATCGGCAGGTCTGCCATGAGATGCTTTTATTCTGTCAGCATTGAGCGGGATAGACTTTGTTGTTGGATCGATAAAAAGTTCTGCAGGATCGTAGCCGGGTTTGCGATGTATATCGACGGTCTTAGCAAAATTTGGAGCCTTTGTATCGTCATTCCACCAGTAATAACTAAACCAAGAATCTTTATTAGCCAAGGCAATTAGATCACCGCTACGTTCGTGGTTGATATTTAGCGTCTTTTTATCTTCAGTTGAAAGAATTCGTTCTACTCCTTCAATATTTTCAAGTACTCTTTTAATTGGTTCAGTATGACCATCATTTATATATACATGGGCAATCTGATGATCCACCATCGCAAATGCTTTACTAAGTTCGAAATCTATGTACTCCCTGTCATTGATTGTCCGTACGGTAAGTAGACCAGCCTCCCTGAGTTTCCGGTTCAATGGTACATGCGATTGAACATCATTAAATCCATACTCAGAAACTATAACAAATTGGGTATCATCTTTAATACCCAAATCTTTCGTCTTTTGTATTACTTGTCCTACCAGATCATCGGCTCTTCTCAAATCCTCTCTTACCTCATTACTATTCTTTCCGAACCTTTGAACCGAATAATCAAGATGAGGTATATATGTAAACATTAGATTTGGCCTTTCATTTTCTAATGTATCACAGGCTGCCTGCACTATCCAGTTACTTGATTTGTAAGATGCTAATGGACCCCAATAAGTTGCAAGGTTAAATTCTCCATATTTTTGCTTTAGGGCTTCGTAATAACCTAATGGTTTAGAATAGCACCACATTATCATGCCATCTTCCATATGCAGCGGTCTCGGGGTGATGACAACGTCAGATTTACAATACATTGTATTCTGACCAAACAAGACAGCAGATTTTATCGAAGAACTGTTTTGTCGTTTTGCAATATCCCAGATTCTGTCAGCTTGAACCAATGAGTTTGATTGCTCCCAGAAAGAAACAGTATAATTAGTTTTATCATATAATCCATTAGATATTATACCGTGCTTATTCGGATATTGTCCTGATAGTAAACTTGCTTGAACTGTACATGTAACAGCTGGAAAGACAGGTTCCATTTTAACACTCTCTCCTTCATTTGCAATATTTGCAATATTCGGAATTATATTCGAACTCAGATGACTCGATTCTAATCCAACTATATCAAGGATAATGACATGTTTTACCAATAACTTTGCTAGGTCATGATAATAAATATGAACTTATATAGATACCTGCAAGAAGTATATATTTACTTATTATCTTTCCGTCTATCTATGCACCTCCTATTTCAATAATAGTAATAATTGTTTTATTTTCTCCTCTCTTTTTTCTTTTCCTTAACCTAGTAACAGTATAGCTCATTCCAAAGCCCCTTTCTAACAGAAAGACTCTCGTAATATCCACTTGAGTGTCTGTATCTCTGTCCATACCCTCTCTATGCACGCTCTGATACGGCACTTGTGCATCTCATCTTTCTTTTTTATGATTCCATTATAGAGTATGTCTTGTAGCAATAGTAAACGTGCTTCATAATCTTTATCGACTTCATTAATGCGCTAATACTATCTTAGAAAAAAAGTTTAAGTATGCAGAGAGATAGCCAAACTTGCTTATTAGCTAGTTGAATTATCTGTATTATCATACAAGTATTGTTCTCCATTTACAAGAACAGATGGCGCAAATACATTTGGTAATCTATTCTTCATATATTAATGCTTACTAGAATATAATATGATGCCTCTTTTTTTTGATATAACTAACATTTGCGGCTCTTTACAAGAAGTACTCCCAATAACATTAATGCAATATATAATGTAATCAACTAATATCAGAATGCTCAAAATTATAATACGTTACATTGTGAATAAAAAACGGACTAAGGATCCTCTAAACAATATATTCCCTAGGCGATTTTAACCGAAACTAGTAATTTATATAAGATATGGAGATTACTACCTGAATATCTATAAATATATATATATTAAAAATGTAAATTCAAAAAGTTA
>DASQYF010000285.1:0-3355 GCA_035639375.1 Nitrososphaeraceae archaeon | reverse complement strand
ATTTAGTGATCTTCGATTAGAAACCAAAGTAGTTAATGAATGGATCAATAGAGGGCTTCCAATGACCAAGGTTACTATCGATTCTAATATCATAAAATTACCAATTGAATTAATGGCTAATCTGGATGTTGATGAGCTAGTCAAAGAAAGAATTTTCGAATTCCAAAATAGAGAGCAGCGGCAAAAGAAGTAATTTGATCAGTATGTCTATCTATTCTGCCGAGCAATTAAAGATAATTGGTAATTGTGTCAGCAAGATAGCAAAGAACAATAGAATAGTTGGTGTTTGTATCTATGGATCAAAAGTGGCTGGTTATAGTCGCCCTAATAGTGATTTTGATATTATCGTAGTCCTTGAGAATTATTCTTTTGTAGTTAAATATGTTTATTTAAAAGAATCAAAAATAGAGATTTCAGCTCTCATAGTAGACCGTGAATCTCTGGAAAAAGATGCTAGAACTGCCTTTCTTGGAGAATTCGTGATTGGACGACTATTGCATATATATGACGCCATTGTAAATCCAGAATTTTTCAAGCGTGTTGAAACTATCTATAAGAGGCGAGTAATTCTAGAAGAAATCTTTGATATAGTTAGATCGGCTAATATTCTTAGCACAGAAATTTCTTTTCCCTTAGAATTTATCATGTTTTCGAAAATAAAAAAACGTAGCATACTTTATCCCAATGCTCTCTACAGTTACTACAAAATTTATAACTGTGAGAACGCAGACAGGAACGTCAGTTTCGCCCTTGATGGTTATCAGAGAGCTTTAAATGAAATACAAAGAGAAGACAGAGAATTACTGGATAAAAGTTCGTCTGGTGGATTGTTACAAATATCTGAAAAACGTATTCTTATAAACAAAAATGGCAGAATTGCTTCTTTAAAGTTGGGAAAGAAATTACAAGATTTTAGCTCCTACCTTGTCCATGCCTATGCAGGTCGCGTTACCTTTAGGTATGCAGTAAAAGAAGCTCAATCAAAAATACACCGACAAAAAAAACAGCAATTGAATTTACCGATGTTTATGTCCTCCCCCAAGCAATCATATTGGAAACTACCTGAAGGTATATTGATCTTCGATAGTAAAAACTGGCTTGATTTAATTGCCAAAAAGGTACATTTTCAAAGATACTCTATTTCAAATAAGCATCGATTAGGAAAAATAGATAGTAGAACTATTCGCTTTGCGTTGACAAATCTTGATGATAATACTGAAAAGATGATAGTTGTAAAAGATTATGCAAAAACTAAGGGTGTAAAATGGGCCGCCTTGAGCATATGGACTTCGCAAGTCAAAAGGTTGAGGGTAGATCCTTTATTCCGATTGGGGAATGAATATAAAGCGCTCCGGTATCTTCGTAACTTGGGATTAAATACTCCCGCTATTGAATCAGTGATTCTAGGTAAGAGAATGCTCGTCACTGAATTTATAAAGGGAAATTCAATTGCAGATGCAATCAAATATTGTTTGAATGAAGATGGTGAATATAATAACACTAATTGGATTAAAATAGCGGGTGAGCAAATAGCTAGAATACACAATGATAAGTCAACTCTGGGCAACATAAAACCGAAGAATTTGATCATAAGAGGGAATTTACTTTACTTTACAAATGTTGATCAATTTGGATTTCAATCAGGTGATCCTATTTGGGATATAGTGCAGTTTCTCTGCAGGGGGCTTAAACAAACTGGTAATTCAGTTGTAGCAAAGAAAGTAGTAAAAGAATTCTTGCTCGGTTACTCAAATGAAATTACTACCGAACATATTAAAAAATTATCAAGATCAAAACGCTATGTTGAATCATTTTATCCATTAATAAGCCCAGTGGTTGCCCGGTCAATAAAGAGAGAAACTAGAGAGTTGGCCAGTTGATATTAGTGTTTCTTTAGGCCTTTCTTAGACTGTTCTTTATGTGTAAATTCCGTAAAGCCGCATTTGCCACAAGTGTTTCTATTATCATGTTCGGCCATGAATACTCCTCTTCCACATCTTGGGCAATCGCGTTTACCTCTTACAGTTTTATCTCCTTCTGTCTTATAGAACTTGTAAACTGCTACTTCTCCTTTTTGTGCTGTCTTTTTGTCAGCCATTATCACTTGCGTCCTCTTCGTGGTCCAGACTTTGCTTCGGCTGCTGTTGCCTGTTTAGCTTTTAGTTTATTGGCCTTCTCTTCGTCTAACAATTTTTTTCTATCTTCCTTAGACATAGTTCTCAATATTCTATAACGGGGAAGCTGTTTCTTAGCGTCCTCATTATTTTTATAAATATACATTGTAGCATAAACGTCAGACTTACCAGTTTCGCATTTCATATTGATTGGAATAATTGCATTGCTGTCGACGTTGAGCTCCTTTGCAACCATGCCTACTGCATCGGCCCTTTTGACTCTACCTGCACAGTTTTTTAATACGGACTTAATTTCTCTTCTATCTAAAAGAGTATTGTTATGTTCTTCTAAAATAACGACTTGTAAGGACAATTTCTAGAAAAGAACCTTCTCCAACTCATATAAATATTTGCATAATATCTACGCTAGGCTCGGTCCTGAACTGCAATCTGATTTCTTACCAAACAAAAAATCGAGCCCGGTGGGCTTCGATCCCACGATGCCTGGCTTCGGAGGCTTATGCTATTTAATCAGCACCCTATCCTGACTGGGCTACGGGCCCTAACATTCTTCTATGTGTAAGTATTTAATCTTACATCATATACTTTTCTAATCTAAGCTTAATATTTATAACAAATATTTCATATTATATAAGAAATATATAATATAATACATTTTGATATAGCTGTAACTAGAATACTGTTATATATTCCAAAAGTAATATATTCAATAGTGTTGATACACTCTCATTATGTATGCGAAGCTTTGCGACGTAGAGATACTGCCAAGCTATATTTCAGATATAAGCGTAGGAGATATGCTTTCCGTCCAAGCACGGATCACCAATCCTCTTGATTGGCATCACTTTTATGACAAGATTTCAGTCATCAAGAAAGAATCTAAAACGAATTTTATAGTAGTTACACATGAAGGAGATAGAATATTTGGTACAGGACAAGTCATGGAAACAGAAAGGTGGAATAATTATGGTCAGTTTGGATTTAAGATAAAGATAAAGATCAAAAAACAAAAATCGTTGACTGATAGACGTCTAAGGTCAAATCATTCTAATGTACAGCAAACAATTGTCCCAAAACATATAGTTAATAGAGAACTTGAAATTAGCAGCAATAGATAGACATTAACAACGTGAGCTAAAAGCCAATCAAAAAGTATTGCTTTTATACCAAGTTATTTTCTTGAGGTATCTGTAAGTTCATTACTTAGCATTGTTAAAGCG
>DASQYF010000284.1:0-8613 GCA_035639375.1 Nitrososphaeraceae archaeon | reverse complement strand
GAGATAGAATATACATTGTTAAAGATATAATCCTAAAGTTACTGGAATATGGTGAACTAAACCAGACAGCATTAGTAAGCTTTTGTGGCTTGAATTTAAAAAAACACAAACCAATTCTTGATGATTTGGAGTCAAATGGATTAATAAGCAAAGATGAAACGCAATTTGGAAAGAGAACTGTTACAATTTACAAGCCTACAGAGATAGGAGTAGAATTTTGTAGAAGTATTTTAGATCCATATGAGAAAATGTTTCCTAGAAGAAAGACTGGTGATGGTAGTAATGGTGATGGTGATGATGATGATTAGAATTGAAGATAGCCTTAGCAATATAACATTATAATGAATATAATATTAATAATAATAATAATAATAATAATAATAATATTAACTAACTAACAGAGTCGTTCTTAAAATCTTGCTGCTGCAGATTATCATTACTATTATTACTATTATTACTATTATCTAAACCATATTTTGATTCAATCATTTTATCTATTTTCTGTTTTTCCTCAATATACTCCTTATATCTATTGTTCCAAGAACTTAGAGAAAGATATTGTCTTATTCCTGTTGTAAGCCATATTGAAGAGATCAGAATAACAGCACTCAATAACACAGTAAGGACAAGTCCAAACTCATTTTCTATTTCAAGGATTGCAAAGAACGATGGATGTAATATAAGATATATCGAAAGTATAATTGCAAGAGGTGAGAGAATTAAAGCAGAGATAGAAACACCAAAAAGAGTTCTTCTGATTTGATTTATTTGTTCTATGAAATCGTCAAGTAAACTCAGGATATCACTCCGCGATGTATTCAATTTCTCTTTTCTATTATTATTATCATCATCATCAGTATCATCATCATTATTATTATTATAGGTCATATCTTCGTCGTCATATATATAATATCGTCATATAGATAAAAACAACCAACCACCACACACATACCTATATATACATAGATCTAATCTGCTTGTACTACTATTGTACCTTTCATCTCAGGATGTATTGTACAATAATATGGGAATGTTCCTTCCTTATCTGCAATAAATGTAACTGTTTGAGTTTGAAAGTACCCTAAATCTTTTGTATGCACATTGAATTCATCTATGTTAAAGTTATGCTTTGAATGAGTCTGATAGTCTTCATTTATCATGTGGATAGATTCTAAACTACCTTTCTTCAAAGTATAGGTTGGATCAGTACTCGAGCCACTACTCCCACCGCCACCTCCGCGAAGACCTTTTACAGCACCACTAGATTGACTTACAAAAATGTAACCTGCCTGTGGCGAATATACTGCCTTGATAAAGCTATTTCTAGGAGGAGAGAGAACTGGTGACTTACCATTTACTGGAATAAGTGAATTTATTCCAAAGTAAGCTATTATTGAAATGACTGCTGCTGCAATAACAATTCCAATGATAACTTCCTTAGAAAACATATTCTTCTTTATATTATTATTATTATTATTTTTACTCTTGAAATTCTTATTTTTCTGATTTGCTGTTTTCGTCGTATTAAAAAATAAAAATATGTCCTATTTAGACAATGCTTAACATAGTTAATTCACTTTATCAATCAAAATAGCAATTAGCGACCAAAGTCTTTGCATTGATAAAAAAAGATATTATATTCAGATATGATTATGAAACTATCAATCGCTATTTTCTATAACAGGCTTAAAGTCAACCACACCACTTATATCTAAGATATCTATCTCTTTTGCCATTTCTTTAGCTTTATCTGTTTCATTATCTTTATTCATACATTTATCATAAAATGGACACCAGCCACACTTCTTATTTCTTGCAAACTCTGGTAATCGAGGTAATATAGAAACATCATTTTCTTCCAATGCTTTTAAGAATAGATTCTTCCTTCGAACCATTTCATTCTTTAATATCTCTCTCGCAACATCTGTTGCTGGCAAATGGATTTCCCAGCTTTCTATACCAACATCCTTAGCATTAAATGGCCTAAAGAAATAATCATTGCCTTCTGAATCACTTTTTATCCATCTTAACTCTCTAATATTATATCTTATAGAAATAATTCCTTTTTCTATTCCAGTCATAACCAAGTAGTATAATAATTGTCTAAGGTATGCTCTGAATGTACCATCAGTTATATCAAGCCGTTTACCATTAACTGTATCTTTTAGCTCTACTATAACATCTTCTACTTCATTCATGATATCTGGATGAGCAACTATTCCATCCATTTCTATATTAGCTTGTGCTACACCTAAGCTTGCAAGCTCTGTAATCACGAATTCGCTAGATTCACCTCTTACAAAATGATGTACTGATTCGTTTGATAGAGGATCTAATTCAGGGAACTTTCTTGAATAATATTGCTTCCTTATGCAGGTAGTAGGTATAATGTCCGAAACATGTACAACGTTATCAACTCTCCTTTTATCTTCATATCTAGATTTTAGATTTTTCTGAAGTAAATCTGTGAACTGCGGGTTTTTTCGTATAGTTATTGCCATTTCAGTCCTCCTCCTCCTCTTACTCTTATTCTATATTGTGTCCAATATAGTTTTCAGATAAAATATAGATAATCACATGTTCACTGACAGCGTGCTTATCCCATGGTTGTTAGTTAGTAGCAGTATTATAGTATAGTAGTATAATATAGACACCTAAATTCAGAATTAGACAACTATATTCTACGATAAGATCAGATGATATAAACCATTTAACAAGTTAGGAAGAAAAGGCAATTTATATTGTGTCTCTGATTTATTATCAATAACTAATAAAGAAATGACCTTTCAATTTTTTGTGCTTCTTACTTTTAAACTACATGCTTTTACCTTTCATTGAAGCTGTTGTTGTTGTTATTGCCTTTGCTTCCTCAGAAGCTTTCCATCTACTAACCCATCTGCCTAACTCTTTTAGGATAACTTCGAGTTCTTTTGCTCGCCTGGTTAGACTATATTCAACTTTAGGAGGAATTTCTGGATATATTTTTTTAGAAACAAGACCTTCACGTTCTAGCTCTAATAGTCTTTCCGATAATACAGTACTGCTTATTCCTGACAAGACTTTCTTTAGTTCATTGAACCGTATTACTTCTTTTGTGCTCAAATTCTTTAAAATTAATAAGGACCATCTCTTACCAAGGACTTCCCATATATTAGCCACTTCACATTTACTGCTTCCTCGAATTTTACTGGTGGCGTCCTCGTCTTTTAGTTCTATTTTCATATTAAATACTATTTTAACACTACATTATAAATTGTTACAATTAATATTTTGTATTATTATAATAAATGAACATCAATACTCGGAATTTCTATATAAAATCATCTTATAATAAGAAATATATCATCATTAAGAAATAAACCACGTTAATTTGCCGCTGGTCTTGAACTGCAAAGATATGTATGTTTCATTTTTTATTAAAATCTAATGACATATGAGTCTAGCTAATACCAGAATCGGAAATTAGATAACTAGGATTGTAAGGAAGGCTAATGTCCTTTTATATTTGTGAGCTTGGATATTTTCATACTAGATAATATTAACAATTCAATTATTAATTAAAAGACTATTTATAAAAATAGATATGGAGTAGTATAGTCAAATATTATGTATCGCATATAAAAATATAACATCCAATGAGCAGTTATGAAAAAGTCAAAATATTATTCCAGCACTCGTAAGATTTGCAATGTTTCTTATATAGCATGCTAACTAAGACAATATACAAATTAACACTTATGCTTTATTCTATTCCATATGAAATTATGATTTCAAAACACGCTTTCGACTTATAATTGAACTACTGCTACCACAATTCTTTATCGACTTTTGCTTTCTATTCGATAGTAACTATTAATTCCAAAAGAGTTACTTTATAAATCATTAACCCAAATATGTTCTACGTTATGTGTAGGAATTAACTCTCGACGTAGAATCGAATTAGAACTTTCTTGTTTATAAAATGTAATTGTAACAAAATCAGCTACAACTTGAACGTTTATAGTTTCACATTGCTCTACATCTTTTAATGCATTAAATTCTTCGATTACTACTGTTACAGGCTTGGAGTATGGTCTTATAGAATAAAGAATAATGACGTTATTTACTTCAGCACCATGAAACTTGATTATTTTTCTCTCATTTGACATTGTTCTTTATTTTATTGCATACATTGATTTTAATATTTTCTTACCTATTGTTAGTAAGTTAAATACAGTAACTATTCCTACGAGGATCCTCTAAACAGCATAGGAGATTCTATTAAGTATACAATATACATCTTAAAAAAATTACAATGAAGATTTAAATAGAGAACATCCAGAGATAAGATTTCATTATTGGATTAATTCTGGCCAAGTTAGCAACACAGTAATGTACCACCATCCCTTACGTATAAGCTTGAAACTTATATTGATTAGTTGACTGCATTTTATTTTCTGCATGGCTTGCTATACTATCATCTTGTGTAAAGAAGCATGTATTGTTATTTATTACCAATATAGAATTAGTGAATAGAGAATCGGTATAAAAGTTGGATGTTGTTGTTATATTTCATTAGGTATATGATAATAATGTGTGTATATCTTTCTTATGATAAACTTTCGGAGGTTGGGACTCTATCTAATATGTTTAATTAAACGGAATTCCCTTTTTATGCTTTTGTAAACAATATATTCTGCCATTATTATTATTATCATTATTATTATTATTAGCCTTAGTGAGTAGTGAACAAATAAACATTAGAATAACACTTACTGTAGCAAATGATACTATCCATACAAAAGTCTGATTTTTCATAATCGTTATGATGTAGCCAACAATTAATGGCCCCAAGATTAGACCAGTATCACCTATCATTCTATTGAACCCTATTCCTTTTGTAACAAACGAACTTGTGTCTAGGTATTTACTATTCTTATTAGAGGTAAAGATACTAGATTTTTTAGCCTTTTCTTCAACCTTTTCGACAGCCCAAGCAACGCTTTGGCCAAAGAATCCTGACGTAATGCCCAATGAAATGACAAGTATCAGTATCTGAATCATTGAAGTTATAAAGGGAATTACGACGATTATAAAAGAAGCAACAAGAATACTAATTATAAGTGGCCGCTTCATACCATATTTATCAGTCAATTTTCCTGAGAAAAAAGAGGCAAGTAAATTTGCCATGGATGCTGATGTAAAAATAAAGCCAACACTGACTACAGACAAATGTAAATTTTCATAGGCAAAAAGTGGTATTGCCATTGTATAAATACCAGAACGCAAAAATGCAAATCCAAAAGTTGCAAAACTCGCACTATTTATATAAAGTGATATCTTACTGATGAGCCCAAAAGATCCCGATTCAAATATATAGTTATTATCAGCAGTACCACCACCACTATTTGTTACAAGATGAAATTTAACCTTGCATTGGATAAAAAAAACAATTATCAATGCAACTACTAAAACTGCAGCATAGGCAAAATAAGAAGCATTCAGTCCATAAGTACTAGCAATGAATGCACCGAACATAGGACCAATTGTAATTCCCGTCATCATAATAGATTGATATATTCCCATTACCATCCCTCGCCTTGATGACTGATTTGAAAGCAAGACGTAAGAAACTGCAGCATTAACATATATCGAAGAGCCGATGCCTTCTGCGACGCGCATTAAGAATAGTATCCAATAATTAGGTGCAATTCCGGCGATTATTGATGATAGAATTTGGATTCCCAGCCCTATCTTCATTGTTTTGCTAATCCCTATTCTATTAGTAAGAAATCCTGAGGGAATATCAGTTATTATACGTCCTATTGCATAACCTGCTACTACTGAGCCGATAATAAAGCCTTCATCACTGAATCCATTCTTTGTATAAAGAGTCAATGAAGGTGTCACCATAGTCGCACCCATCATGACAATGAGCGAGATTAGAGATACTATAATAAAACTGTGGGAAAAATTTTTAAGAATGAATATGGGCACTGATTTATTATTAGCACCTATATACCTTAGGAAAATTTAATTACTTATTTATTTACTGTCACTACTAGCTAAAGTTTTAACTTTAGGATTGTTAATGTAACTGTAGCCTCTTCTACAAATTCCTTCTTGATGAATATTCGTCAGAATTTTCCAAACCCCCTTTTGGAAATTTTTAAGTTGCCGTCGTAGACTCAACAATCATTTGATTTATCTTTTGTAAATGCATCGCTAAATCCTTAAGAACTTCAATTTTTTTCTTTGGATAATTCGCGAAATTAAGAACATTATCTATAAATATATCAATTGAAATAACTTCTTCACCCAATACTTCTATTCCTTTCCCAGTTAGTAAATATGACTTAGATGGCTGGCCAGCTTGGATACCGTTTAAAAAGTAATTTTGTGTTTCCATCATAGCCGAACTGGCCTTACTATACTCTTCTTTTATTATTTCAGATGTATTACTAATTTCCTGCTCTAATAGACTCATACCATTAATAAGGTCATTTATACGCTGCATATAATAGGAATCCACGAAAGACATATGCCTGTCGCCTCTAGTAGTAATTTATGAATACTACTTTATTATTGTAGAACTGATTTTTACTCTTACTAGATTGAATTTGGTTTGCATGCCTATTCTATTCAACGCTTACTATTTCTTTATTCTTTTCCTGTTCATCTAATTTATTTAGTTCTGTCATCAAGAATTGTTTATACTTGCTTCGTTCTTGTTCTGTCATTCTGTCAAGATTAGAGCTCAAAGTTGACCCTATAGTAGATACCCTGTCAATAAGATCCTTTGCCATGAATCTTCCAATGTTACCGACTCTCAACATTACATCTACTTGTTTCTGTAGCATGTTATGAACTGAATCTATATCAGCAGCAATCTCAAGACCTTTTCCTGTTATTTTGTATTTGCCGTTGTCAATTTCATCTATTAAACCTTCTTCAAGCAATCTGCCAAGTAGAGGATATATAAGTCCAGGCGATGGTCTCCATTTACCATCACTTTGGAGTATGGCCTTATCAATAATTTCTTTTCCTGTCATAGATTGCTCCTTTAATAATCCTAGAATATAATGCCTAGAGAATCCCCTCGGAATTGCACTTCCAACCCTGGATAACCAGTCCGATAACATATCACTAGTAATATCGCTAGTGATTTATTAACTTTTCGACATGACATATCTCATGCTAATAGGGGAGTTGATTATAATGGATAGTTTTGATTAAACTCATTATATTATATTATAGAATGGAAGAGGGAATATTATCGTATCAATATTTGCTAACAATTATTAAGAAATAAAATTATATCAATAAGATACTTGATAATTTATTCTATCTTCTAATTAAACTGGAACAAATTCTCCAGGGCATGCTTGTATCTACCATCCACCTAGCATCTAGAATATACAATAATGATTTTAATAGCGGCTAACTTATATAAGATGGTACTAAAATCAAATGCCAGTTAATAAATCAATATTAGTAGTTGATGATGAATTTGATATAGTTAATATTATTAAACAGGTTCTTCAAAAGCAAGGTTTCACCACGTATGCCTTTACAGATCCATTGTTAGCTTTAGAACATCTCAAGACAAATTCTAAAAGTTATGGATTAGTTCTTGTTGACGTCAGAATGCCAGCAATGAATGGATTTGAGCTTGTAAAGAAGATCAAATCAATGCATCCTACAATCAAGATTTTGTTAATGTCAGCCTTTGAGTTTAATGACATTGAATTGTCCAGGGCTCTTACCTCTATAAAGATAGATGGCTATATCCAAAAGCCTGTATCTACAAAAGAATTGGTAAATATAATTGAGAAACACTTGCAAAACTAAATAGACAAATTCTAAAAACATTGCCGCATAATTAGAATAATAACTTGCTTACATGCATCTTGAATAAATTTAAAATTATAGACGATGGAATGCCAACTAATAAAACTCAAACTACTAGTATCCTAATTCAATTATAGAATGTAATACTATGATTTATCTATCTTATCCTATCCTGATTTAGTTACCCCAGAGAAAAAATATTCGTATTATATAAAAGATCACTGAAGATAATGGTTAGTATTCTTCTCCTTCTGGATTGCGAAGCTTCCAATACTGTTTAGGAGATAATAATACTATTGGGAAGAAAGGAGCAATTATCAAGGTAAAATTATAAGCAAGACTGTTTTCTTTTATTCCTACTTTGTATCTTTGTCTACCAATAAGGGATAATTATTTGATATGCTTCCTATAGGTTTACAATACTAAATGTATCTGAAATCGTAAAGAAATTAGGGCAATGTGTGAAAGTGGACCAATTTCTACTTGTTTTTTGATCGACTTTTCTGAACACTAGCTTTAAGCGCCTCAAGCAAATTGCTGTTTGTATCCTCATCCCTTTCATCTGGTTTAGAATTAAAGGTTTTACCTTGTGCCTTTGAGGCTATCAATTGCTCCAATTGCTTAGAATAAGCATCAGAATACTGGCTTGGATCAAATTCTTCATTTGAAAGATTTTCAACCAATGTCTTGCCAAGTGACAATTCCTTATTGTCGATTTTAGGTTGCGAGGCGTCGGGCATTTCTTCTATTTCATTTACGGGTTTTATTTCATCAATATAACGT
>DASQYF010000283.1:0-2049 GCA_035639375.1 Nitrososphaeraceae archaeon | reverse complement strand
AAGAATAGAGATTTATCCTCAGTCGATTTAGTTGAAGTTTGCTTAAAAAGAATTAATAAATTTAATCCATCTTTGAATTCTTTCATTACTGTTCTGAATGAGCAGGCATATGAGGATGCAGAACGAATTGAAAAGGAAATCGGGCAAGGAATAGACCGTGGACCATTACAGGGCATTCCATTTTCAATTAAAGATATTATTTTTGCTGAAGGAGTTAGATGTACCGCCGGATCAAAGATTATGTCAAATTATATTCCAAAGATAGATGCGACTATAGTTGCAAGAATGCGAAAAGCAGGCGCCATTCTGGTTGGTACAAATAATTTAAACGAATTTGCTTCTGGTATAACAGGCATAAATCCCCATTACGGCTCTTCCAAAAATCCATGGAATATTCACAGAATATCAGGAGGATCTAGCGGGGGATCAGCTGTAGCGGTTGCAACAGGTATGGTACCTGTTTCTCTAGGAACCGATACTGGTGGTTCTATTAGAGTTCCATCCTCGCTGTGCGGAGTAGTAGGTTTGAAGCCTACCTATGGAACAGTCAGCAAATATGGAGTTATGCATTTAGCGCCTTCGCTAGATCACGTAGGCTGCATAACTAGGAGCGCCTGGGATGCAGCTATTGTATTGCATATTATTGCTGGCCATGATCCACTAGATATAATTAAAGAGAATCAAAATATTCCTAGATATAGAAAGGATTTTGCAGAAACTAAAGATAAGAAATTGTCTGTTGGATTACCAAGACAATATTTTTTCGATTATCTACAAGCAGAAGTAAAAGACATTATCAATAATTTTATAGATACTATAGGATTAGCAGATAGTATACTTGAGATAAACGTAGAAAAGACAGATAAAATCTACGAGTCATGGAGAGCAATAAGATTTGCAGAAGCAACAGAAATACACTTGAAATGGCTTAAAACAAAGGCTGACGATTATAGTAAAGACGTTAGAAAAATGCTATTGGAAGGTACCCAAATAGCTGCTATAGAATATATTCGAGCTCTCAGATCAAGAAATGAAATAAAAAATGAATTTCTAAGATTACTAAAAAAAGTTGACATCATTGTTGTGCCAACAACTATTCTTGCTGCTCCTAGATTTGATGATTTCCAAGTTAGCAATATTGATGGCAAACTTATAGAAATACGTGAAGCTCTGTTGAGAAACACTATTGTCTTTAATAGCACAGGTCTACCAGCAATTACTATTCCTGTTGGGTTGACTAAACATGGAATGCCTGTCGGAGTACAGATTGTAGGCTCTCTTTTTGAAGAGGAAAAGCTTCTTTCAGTGGCATACAAATATGAGTGCATCAAGAATAACTTCTACAAGTATGTTCCTCCCTTAAATTGACAACTGAAGATTTAGATAAATGACAAATATTCATCAGCATAATTATAGGTTCATTTTATTATTTATCCAATCGAATCGAATTTAGAGAGTGATTTCCATAGATACCACGTGGCTATGCTTCTGTAAGGCTTCCATGGTTGGGCTATAGCCAGCATTGTAGAAGGACTAGGAAGTTCTGACAAGCTATACACGCGCTGGATAGCTTTTCGTACACCTAGATCACCTACAGGAAAGACGTCCTGTCTTCCTAAACAAAATATCAGAAACATTTCTGCGGTCCATCGACCGATTCCTTTTACTTGCATCAATTGGTTAACAATTTGTTCATCAGTCATTTCTGATATTAGCACTAGATTTAGTCTTCCATCCGTAATTCTTGCAGAAAGATCCTTTATATATTCTATCTTTTTACTTGATAACCCAACGTTGGCTTTCAGGATACGATCAGGAGTAGACAGAATTTGCTCAGGTGTAGGTGAAATTTTATTGTAATAGCCTAGAAATCGCCCATAGATAACGTTAGCAGCTCTTCCTGCAAGCTGCTGGAAGATAATAGATTGTAGTAATGATTGGAATGGATCATTTGTGGTCTTAATTGAATATTTTCCAATAGACCTAATTACCTCGCCTAATAGAAAGTCAGTTTGGCATAAATAATTAACAGGATTCAGGCTCATATCA
>DASQYF010000282.1:0-3430 GCA_035639375.1 Nitrososphaeraceae archaeon | reverse complement strand
TCAATATTCCCATTTGTAATTAGGTACCCAAGAGCAAAGAGAAATACACTGAGATGTCAAAGAAATTTTTTATGATTTTATTGATATCCTGCGGATCCATGATGGAGCGATCCAAACCCTTTTGTGAAAAGGCAAAATATGATAATGAATGGGGTCTTTAGCACTGGTGTCCAATATATCCAGAAGCAGGAGAAAAGGGTAGAGAGAAAGGAAGAACGTGCTAGAGGCAAATTCATGTTGGGTTTTAAGTTGATGTGAATACGTATAAAAGCTTTCAGAAATGAGATATTATTAATTATTAGAGAGAGAAATAATAAATAAATTTCACTAGTATCATCTGATGATAGTATATGACTTTTAAAAAATATTATAGTATTTTTCCCTTAGATACAAAGAAAATTACTATTCTTTCTATTATATTGATTATAGGAATTTCATATGGACTATTTTTTTATTTTCAGAATAATACAGAAAACAACATCAGAAACAGCTTATTTAATGAGCAAAAACAGCGACAGATGGACGCTACAGAAGCTCTTTCTCATCATATTAGCTCAGATTTGGATTCGATTATGGCAAGACTTCAGATGTTAGCCAATTCTGCAGTATTGCAAGAAGGAGAATTATCTGGTAATGAAACTACAAAATTATTACAAGAAGTATATAATCAGATAAATTCCATAACTCCAACAGATAGGCTTTTCATTTTAAATAAAGACAACATAGCAACAATTAATATAATTCCAAAAGGTGAAAAATCGTTTGTAGGTATCAACTTTTCCTATAGAGAATGGGTAAAACAAACAAAAGATACACTTATGCCAGTATTTTCTAATGGCTTTGAAGGAATGGATGGCAAATACAGAATAGCTTTAGCTTATCCAATTGTAAATAAAAACACAGGGCAGTATTTAGGGTTAGTAGGAGCTGCAATACCCACAATATCTTTTTTTGAGCATTATGGAAATATCTATAATATAAAATCACAGTATCTAGCGGTTTTGGATAGAAACTCCGTTCAATTAATTCATCCAATTAAATCATTTATTGGGACACCATTTTTTGGTAGCCATACACAAGAAGTTACAGGACACAACACGATCCTAAATAGCCTAATACGAAGAGTATTGTCAGGAAAACAAGATTTTGATATTTATGAATTTAAAAATGGTGAAAGACTAAATACAGGGAACCCTATTTTTGTTGCAGGAAAACCCATATATTTTGTTTTTGTAATAACACCTACTTCAACGATTTATTCGCAGATCAATGATGTAATTTCTGTACAAAGATTACAGACATTTTCATTACTTGCAGGCATAACTACTGCAGTTGTAATCCTAATTGTCTTTCTTATTAATTGGAATAGCAGCTTAGATAGAGAGGTAAAAAGAAGAATAAAAGAATTAGATGAGTCCAACAAGCAACTTGTACTCGCCAATAAAAAATTAGAATCAGCAAATGAACAACTAAAAGTTCATGATAATATGCAAAATGAATTTATCAATATAGCAGCTCATGAATTACGTACTCCTATACAACCCATACTTTTACTTAGTGACGATCTTAAATCAAAAATAAAAGATAACGAACAGCTTACTCTGATAGATGTTATATCTAGAAATGCAAAAAGACTTCGCAGACTCACAGAAGATATACTTGATGTTACAAGAATTGAAAGCAAATCGTTGAAACTACATAAAGAACAATTTAATCTAAACGATGTAATTGTAAATACTATAGACGATATAAAAATAAACAGATATTTTAACAATAAAAAAAATGATATAAAAATATTATATGATTCAGATAAAGACATTTTTGTAAAAGCAGATAAAGAAAGATTATCGCAAGTTATTTTCAATCTTCTAAGTAATGCTATCAAATTTACTAGCGGTGAAGGAGGAAATATATCTATTATCTCAGAAAAAAAAGATAATCAGCTAATAGTTAGTATAAAAGATACCGGTTCTGGTATTGATCCTGATATCTTACCAAGACTATTCTCAAAGTTTGTTACAAAGTCTTTTGAAGGTACCGGACTTGGATTGTTTATCTCAAAGAGTATTATTGAAGCTCATGGTGGCAAGATATGGGCTGGGAATAACTCAAACGGAAAAGGCGCTACATTTAGTTTTATCTTACCAGCTGCTTAAACAGCTAAATTCACCTAAATAACGTAAGAAGTAAAACAAGTGGTTGAGATCTACATTAGGTTGAGTCCGATTTGATATAATAAACTATTCCTTGTGATATATTTTTATGATTGAATATCCATGATTCCATTAGGATTATTCATCTGCTTAACACATATAGTAAATCCAACATGCGCGCAATCATCAGAACGACAATTTCTACAAATAGGAATTCCATCTTCTATATCTACGACGACATCTATGCCAATGTCACTAGTATTATCTTGTAAAATAACATGACTGCACGTTACAAAATGTTTGAGCATAAATTTGTTATCCCATCTCTGATTATTGTCTTTCGAATATAACCACTGCCCAAATGTCTGAATACCTTCATCAAGAGTGTTTGTTCTTATATGATTTTTTTTGTAGTTATCTCCTTGTTTATTCTTCTTCTCAAACATTTATTCTCTGGCCTTATCGTTGATTATGATCTGAATTTCGTAGAGAAAACATATGTTTCTGCATGTATATTAGAATTAGAAGGAAACAGGGGGTAAATAATTGTTATGTTGTTCCTTCTCATCAGCAAAACACTCTTCGCGAATATAGACCAGTCCTCTAGCAGTATCGTATTTTACCTGATTGGAGAGAAAGTCTGCCATTAAGTCAAATGCATCCGTATACTTTTGATACATTTTACTGTTGTTTTTAGAATAGTTAGCAATATATTCATTGATATTGCACTATTGCTTCCTCACCATTGTGTTACGGTTTGATAGAGAAATAGAAAATTAAATTCTCTTCTAATACTTTATCATATAATGTATATGCATGCTCTGTCTTTTTTTATTCTTACTGATACAATCCTGTTGTTATTTTCTTGTACTCCTATTTTTCGATAAACGAAATAGGCATATATGTCATCATTTGTTAATCTGTCTATAGCATGTAAAAAACAGAAATGTCAATTGTACCAATTCTGAATGGAATTTTTTGTTATTTTTTAATACAGTGAGTGAGTGTTTTGTCATAAAAAAAATAGTGCATATAACAGAAAGAGATTTAAAAGTGCTATCGATAAACAGAGAAATGAAAAATATACCTTTAAAAGCTATTTTGTTGTTAATGTCAGTTGGCTCCATTATATGGGTTATAATTGGTTCAGAGTCTATATATGCTCAATTAGAATCAACAAACACCACTGGTATAGATACCAGCCCTACTTCTGTTAACATCACTGGAAGTTCCTTAGCAATGAGCTTGCAAAATCCAATAACAGGTTCATTTGGAGA
>DASQYF010000281.1:0-5154 GCA_035639375.1 Nitrososphaeraceae archaeon | reverse complement strand
TGCGACGCTTCTTAGTAGATCTTTATACGGCTTCGCATCCTCTAAAGTTCATATTCTGAAATAGATATTACATCATTGTTCTCCTTCTCCAAATTGACCACCAAGACCTTCTTGAAGTGCTTGGGCAGCTTTAGGATCTGGTCTGTCTAATAGAGGAATTTCATTTGGTAGTTTATTAATAGATAAAAACATATCTTGTGAAGGAGAATAAATGTATAACAGATTTAGCTCTATCTAGTAGTTTCTTTTTTTGAATTAATTTCTATATCATCATTATTTCCTTCTTCGAGATAATAATTCATTTAATATGGTCCGAAATCCCTCAATATAGTGAGATTTTGAGAATTTATTTATATCATCGCTTATCTTAATTCGCTCTGTCTTTGGCAAATAATTAAAAACATACATTATAATTTCAGCAGCCTGTTCTATTGTATTAAATTGATATTCTTGTGGAACAAACTCTGTAAGGCCACCTTCATTTGGAACCACTGGTATTAATCCAGCAGCCATAGCTTCTAATACTGCCATGCCAAAATGCTCTCCTACCATCGGATGAAAGTATATTCTGGATTCTCGTATGATAGAAAGAAGCTTATCTAAGCTAGCATTAATTTCAAAAGTTATATAATCAGTCAAACCAAGATCCAGAACCATCTGTTTAAGTTCTGAGTAATAATCAAAAAAATAATAGTAAAGGTTTCCAACAATTTTCATTTCTTTGCCTATATTGTTATCTTTTAATATTTTTGCAAGCTTGATTGCATTTTCAATTTTCTTGTGAGGAGCGATTCTGGATATTACAAGAATGATATCATTTCTTTCATCATCGTCATTTGCCATTAATGCAACATTACGAAAAGTCTCAATATCTATTGGTGGGCTGAGTATGTAAATGTTGTCTAATCCAAATGCATTAACTATTGCTCTGCGACTGAATTTAGAATTGGTAATCACTGTAGAATTTCTCATCAAATTCCAATATCCATATTTTAATATTTCAAAATATTCTTTTCTTCTGCTGAACTGAAGCTTGGTTTTGCAATTTTTTGGATTATTGATATCTTCATAGTCCTTATTGTCTGAAAAAACATTTGACCTTTCTGCCATGCCAAGATCTGTTTTTAGATAATCAATATTTTCAGATTCTATATGATATTTTGTACTAGGAAAGTGGCAATAAGTAATAGCATTATCTTTTGAAAAAGATGAATGATAATAAGGAGCTGCATCACCATTTGTATTTATTGTAATATCGTAATTGTAATCTTCATAATGTTCTTCTTGTTGTTGTTGCCTAAGTTCTTCAATTATATTTATGACATTAATTTTGTTTATGCTTTTCATAACTGACACAAGACTTTTGCCATATGAATTTTCTAATTTTGGTATATCAGGACTCTTCAAGGTTGTAAGGTCAAAATCTATTCCCATTTCTAATAATGCCTGCATAGTTGTAAGTGAAAGTCTTTCGGCACCCCCGCAGGGATTAAAATCTCCGTGTATGACATTTGCTTTCATATCAGGCAGCCTGTCCTGCTAAGGCAAAACCCTGTCGCTATCTTTTTCACTCGTATTTTCTCCTTCTTCATCGGTTCATAAAGTATTTAGAGATGAGCATTACACAAGATGGCTCTGTAATGCTAAGAGATTACTTCCCTGTTATAATGATATACAAAAAGATGGAACCAATTTGTATATGCTTAGTTATATTCCTTTTTTTCTGCATGGAAAAATAGTCATTAAAGCATTCAGTTCTATCTCATATAGTGTATAGCTCTTTCTATCATGCTTTTCTCATAAGAGGAATTAATATGATGATCTAATTTCAAAAACTTGCAAGCTTGTAGATACCAGCTTCAACCATCTGTTGAAACTGAATGTTTGACATATACTTCTGAAATAGACCATTAAGCAATCTCTAGAATGATTATTATTATTAAACATCAATGCTCATACTTATTGGTGTTCGCAAACGAGAGTATTAGTTATAAGCAGCCCTAATTTACCTACTCCACCTCCCGATTATTTTCATCTCAGTCTTGTTGAAGATCGAGTGGAGGCTTGGAGGCCGTCGTTATGTGGGTTTCTAAAAACGTGGCCAGCAAAGCTCATGATGTGACTTTGATATCATCTAGAGGTTCTTCAATAGGTGAAGGAGGAGGAAGACTGCCATCCAACTTAAACATAATAGAAACGATAGAACCTTCTTGGGAAGGAACGGCTGCTGAAGAAGCACACTATCTCATGTACAAGGAACTACTGGAAAAAGAATACGGAGGTGGGAATGGAATAGTATGGGATAATACATGGCATTGCTTTTCCTATCTGTCTGCAAAGAAATTTCCAAAGATGAAAATAATTCATACCAATCATGGTATGGTAGAGTGGCAAAAAGTTCCGGTTAAACAGCTGCGATTTCCCAGGTATATTGGACTATCGAGGCTTCATGCTGAATATATGTCATCTGTCCTTAAAATACCAGTTAGATATGTCCATCATGGAATCCCTCTACCTCCGATAGAAGAAACAAAAAGTAATAATAACAATAAAAACGGAGATTATCTTCTCTCAATAAACAGAATAGTCAGAGAAAAAGGAATTGAAGATTCAATAGATTTAGCTGTGAGAACAAGAAACGCTATTAAAATAGCTGGTGATGATATACACGTACCAGATCTTTCATATGTACAAATGATAAAAGAGAAATGCCAAAATTCCGATGGCTTGGCAGAGTACCTTGGACTCATAGACAATAAAACAAAGATAGAATTAATCAAAAAATGTAAAGCTATTATTGCATGCCCCAAACCTACATGGATAGAGGCCTTTGGATTATATGCTATAGAAGCGAATGCCTATGGTAAACCGGTTCTTGCTCTATCTAATGGAGGACTAAACGATATAATTGTAAACCAAACCAATGGGTTTCTAGCTAAAACTCCTCGAGAGTTACAAGGATATGTCGAGAAGGTTTACGAATGTTCGCCAGAATCTTGTAGACGCAGAGTTGAAAAGCTCTTTACAGATGAAATAATGACAAAAAATTATCTTCAGATCTTTGAAAGGGTAATGGAAGATGAGCCTGCTTTCAGATGGTAGTAAAAGTAGGTGGTTGTTTTACTAACACTATGGCTTGACTATCCTGTGCATTATAGATTGATCATAAAGACTGAACAGATGTGACGTAGTAGTAACCTCAGTTAGGACCTCAAAATAATTTCAAATTTGTATCACATTCCTCCAAGCCCATTTTTTGTGTCGATAACAGCTTACAAACAACCTGGCCCATCGAACTGTTTGCGTATTATAAGCCAATAATATACTCTCAACCATCCAGGTTCAAATCCCACCCACCACATAAGGTAACAAATTTGTCCTACATTCTACCTATAGTTAACTACAAGTTTTGCATATATATTATAGGTATTAGTTTTTAATAAACAGTAATTGAATTCCACTCTGTCAACTATTCTTCTTGATTAGATATTGTTTCATATGTTGAAACTTCTTCTTATAGCTAATTCCTATCAATTATATTTGTCTCCTCTAAATATTATTTAGTGGAATGTTTATTATGGTAGGAAAATCAAAAGGCAACAAGCAAGTAAATAAGAATGCAGCCAAAGACAAGAGCAAAGACTCTAATAAAAACAAGAGAATGGCAAAGATCAAAAATGATTTAGGAGGAGGCCAATCAAGAGGTAAAAGTAAAAAACAGAAATAAAAAATCGATAATCTAATCACATAATGTGTGATAACAGCGATGAACTATGTAGACGATGGTCAAGTTATATCAAATCTGTATCTACGATATTTAATCCCAAAGAAAAGTGCTTGTGCTTGTGTTTATCAAATGCAAATAAAAGTTATCTAAAGCTCAAGTTTTGCATTCTATTAAACTCATAGATGTCATTAAGGAAAAAGATAAATAACAAAAAACAGCAGAATCCTTATACTGCAGGGAACTAATCCCACCGAATCCTTGACAATGCTATCCCTGTATTATCACCTGCCTTCTAATAATATGTGTAGTTAGATTGCTATCTATAATATAAAAAGAAGGAATAACACAACAAAGCTCCGTATATTCATTATGTACGCATTAAATTCTCCTGAAGCCAGAAGACAATATCCAAAAAAGGTTAAAGATGTTGTTTGATTTTCTACTGATCAGGATAGTTAGAAGAGCAAGCTAATGAGTTTTTGGACAAAGCAAGACAGAATAGTCAATGGTCTCAATATATCAGTACACGATTAGAAGCAACACAAAAAAAGAAGCTACAAAACAAAAAGATTAAGTCAGATTAATGTATATGACAACACAAAGAGATATCTGAAATAAAATCTATTATCTCCTTATTTTATATAACTTTAATCTTAAAAGGGTGACGCCCTTTCGGCAATTAATTCCAATTGCTGATCAAGTACTGTAAGTCCGACAAGTGCCCCTGTCATATTGCCATTTTCTATTGCCTGTCGGGTGCTGTTAACAGTAGATCTTATTTCCTCCATTTCTTTACCGTTCATTGTAATCAAAGCAAAATTTTGAATCTCTTCTTGTTGGGTAGAAAGATTACCAGTCGTATTATTCGATTGAGCCGAACTTGGATGTATAGTAACACGTTCTATAAGAGTTATTGTAGACGTTGCTATAAGACTCAATATTATAAATTTGGTAATATGTGATAACATCAGTGACATTGTGGATACTATACGTTATATATGTCCCTAGTTTCAAAAATAGTTAAAAGGAAGAAGCATTAAATTTTCATAAAATATATGAAAAAATTCATGAATTATATCCGATAAGTGTTGATACTTTAGGCTTTTAAACTACATATAAAGTCAACATCATCAGAAAAGGCAATTAGCATCATACTAACAATATATTCAGCCAAAATACCATGGATCATGCACAGCGAATTCTATGATTGTCTTTGTATATAAACAGCTCAAAACTAGCTCGAGCCTCATCAACTTGCTTATAACGCATTACGTTAATAGACTGTCTCAAAAGCGAATTTATTTTAAAATAAGAGAGCCACGTTCATCATTATTGCCATTATCTATAAATCAACTACAATCAAAATATTTTATCTTCCAAAAGATATAGCCTATAATAACAAAATAATTTTTGCGGTAATATAAGAT
>DASQYF010000280.1:0-12226 GCA_035639375.1 Nitrososphaeraceae archaeon | reverse complement strand
TGATACAATTAAAGGTGCCACGACTCCTACTAATAAAGCAACAGAATTTATCAGTCCACTTAATGATTGCGATACACCAGTAATTCCCGTATTACTCTGTTGTTGAGCATATATCTGCAATATTGGAAGTGGTATTGCCATAGTGAGGATCTGTAATACTATTACTGCCGCAAGTGATAATTGTAGCAGCAACAGTGTTGTAATCTTTTTCATAATAGATCATTAAGTCACAGTTTTGTATTAATTTTTGTGAGAGTTTTTCTTAGCTAGTCATTAGTATTTCAGAAAAGTAATATTTGCTTATAACAATCATAATAATAACAATACAATAACTATAGCATCCGCAACAAGAGAGATTACATACTTGACTATTTCACTTTTCCAAAGACTGCAGCATTTGCTTGGGAAATAATTGTAATTTCTGAAGTATTATAATAGATTTATTTATTGATAAACTATAATTTTCTTTTACAAGGACATTGTAAAATATTTCCACTAACTAAATACACCACCATTCTATTTTTCTTTCTCTTTATTATCTTAGAATCCTAATAAATAAGTAATATCACAACGTGTTCAGTGGAATACAAAAAATAGACGACAGATTTGACTTTAAGTTCAACCTAGAGATTAATCAATTCTCTCTAATGGAACCAGCGTAATTATTGAGCTTTAAAAATATGATTATTATTATTATCATTATTATTATCACTGTCATTAACCTTGACTATACTCATAATTTGAAGAAAACTTCTTTAATATTCTTTTACTTTCTCTTTTGTAGAAAAGTTCGCTGATTTGCTATTATTCTTCTACTTTGTATTAAACAAATTGGTTTGAGAATCACTTTTTAGAAACCTCTCACCTAATTAAACTGGAAATTAATAATGGATAAAATAATAATTGAAAGAAAAACATTTTCCAAAATGCTTGTAGCTATAGATGAATTAATGACAGCTGCCACTGATAGAGTAGTAGATTATGCAATAAATATTGCTAAAGACTATGATGCACAATTAGTTATTCTGCATGTCATTAGAGCTGATACCAATTTGCATAGTGTAAATCCTCCAAGCCATATAATTGAAATGAGGAAACAGGCACAAGCCTATTTTGTTAAAATAACAGAGAAAATACATGAACAAGATAGTAGTAATAAGGAAAATAGTCTAAGAATAAGAACGGAGGTTATTGCTTCTGTTAGAACTGCTGATGCTATTGTAAGTTACGCTAAAGATAAACATATTGATTTAATTATTATTGGAATTAGAGGTATGTCTAAGCTAAAAAGCATGTTAGTTGGTAGCGTTGCATATGATGTCGTAAGATATGCTCATTGTCCAGTATTAAGTGTAAAGTAGAAGTAACAAATAACGTAATCAAATAATAATGCAATATTTGAGATGAATTTCAGATACAATTATTATTATTATTATTATTGTGTGTCATAATCATATGATCAAAATGATTCTAGAATATGAGAAAGACAGACAGACAGACAGATTGAGACTTTCTACATTGCAAATCTGCTAATTTTACGTTTGCGCATTATTATCTATGGATAGCTTTCATAAGAGCAGATCTTATTCGACTTATACCGGGAATGACAAAACTTCTTGCAACAATAACTGGACAATTTATTCTATCTAACATGGATACAAAATATGGATTATCAAATACACTAAATTTACCAATTCTTTTACCCATTACTACTAAATCTGGCTGGGAAGCGTTAATTGAAGATAAAATCAATTGCGCAAACTTTTCACTAGTGTTTTCTATATTTTCTGATACAAATACCTCATTGAATTCCACACCAATTTGCTCCAAATATTGCACATGCTCTTCTTTTTCTTGTTGTTTTTTATTCTTTACATCTTCGTTATCAATTCTACTGTAGCCTATATGTTCTCCTTCCCCGGTCTTCTTTATTGATAATACAGATACTTTGAATTTCCCAGAATGCTCTAGCCAACTAGCTGTCTTCAATACCATATCTGAATGATCTCCTCCATCATACAAAACAACAAGATTCTTCGTCTTTATTCTTTCTAATGATGTTTCTACTGCTTCTATTCTTTCTCCTCCACCTTCCCTTCTTCTTGTTCTGTCTCCTTTTGCAATTGAATCTTCAAGCACAAGTTCTTCATCACTAGCTCCACCTGTCATAACAGCAAGCATATTACATGTTGCAAGCGTCTGTAATGCCTTATTACCCCTTAAGGTTTCATAGTCTGTAATTAAAAGATCAATATGTTGCTCCGCAATAGTCGATAATACAGCTTCAGTTGCATTATGCGAAATCCTTACAAAGTAATGATTTAGTATACTTTCTTTGTCTATTATTTTTTCTAGTGGTTCAAATGCTCTTGCTGCTGATTCTGTGAAAGCAACTCCTGCAGAAAGTGGTGTTTGATCTGGCACTGTTATAACTCTTAGAATGTTAATTTCTCCATCATTTTCCTTTGCAACTCTAATAGCATATTTTGTTAACCTATCAGGATTTTCTGGAGTATAGGGTATTAAGATTCTGAAGTCTTTTCTTGTTAGATCTCCTTCGCTTGTTATTATTGGTGAATAGTGTTCAATTTCTTTTCTGAAAGTATAGATCCTGTATATAGCAAATCCTATTGCAATCCATACTAGACTGATAACCCAACTCAAAGGCTGTGTAATTAAGAGATAAATTGCAAGCCCTAGATTTAAAAAGACGCCTACTATAGGTATAGTAGGAAAGAAAGGAGTCTTAAATCCATAATGAAGTTTATCTCCATACATTCTTCTTATAGTAATGACAGAAATGTTTACTTGTGAAAATAATAGCAAAAATATGACACCAGAAGCCAGAGCTATAACAGTAAGTGGAAGTGCATAAGCCATCACTGCCATTATTATACCTGATATTATTGTAGCAAGGTATGGCGTTTTGAATTTATGATGAATTTCACTTAGCTGATGTGGTAAATTATAGTGTCGACCCATGGCAAATGCCACTCTGGCTGAGGAGTAGGTAGTAGCATTCAATGCAGCTAAACTAGATACGA
The DNA here is from genome assembly GCA_035639375.1 of Nitrososphaeraceae archaeon. Taxonomy (GTDB): domain Archaea; phylum Thermoproteota; class Nitrososphaeria; order Nitrososphaerales; family Nitrososphaeraceae; genus JAJNBK01. Next base: position 9,182 of record DASQYF010000280.1, on the reverse strand, counting down.
TACCACCAGCAATAATGATAAGAGAACCATAAGGCATAAACAATTCTGCTGCTCTACTTATTCCTAAATCACCATTTTGACCTATGAATTTCCATATCGAAATACCACCTGTGTCTTGAGGAGAAATTGCTCCTATAGACACAAATGCAACAAGACAATACAACAATACAACTAGCGTTAAAGAAATGAAAATTGCTCTTGGTATGTTTTTCTTAGGATTCTTTACTTCCTCACCAGTCTGCACAATTATCTCATAACCTTCAAAAGCAATGAATGTCAAACCCATGGCAGCAAGAATTCCTCCTATTCCAATAGGAGCAAAGTTGCTCATAATGTTAGAATTCCAATTAGGATTGTTACTTATTGATAAAAATCCAGCAGCGATTAATGCAAAAATTGTTCCAAGTTGGATGACGGTAACTATTATCCCAAGTTTACCTGTCTCTGATGCTCCTTTGACATTGACATAAATAAAAGCAATTATTGAAGCGACAGCTATTAGTTTATCCAAAGGAATAATTCCCATAAGAGGCTGGTCTCCAACTATTCCTAACATATGTAATAAGCTAAACTGAAAAGAACCATATCCTACAGCATATAGACTGCCAGCGACAATATGTGCAAACCATGCCATCCAACCACTAATAAAAGCATTAGGTCGTGGTAGTCCTTCCCTAACCCACAGATAACCACCACCGGCTTCTGGCATAGCAGAACCCAGTTCTGCATAACCCATAGCGGTGAACAGTGTGATTATTCCATTAAGTGTAAAGGCAATAATAACAGCGCTTCCAGCAAGACCTATTGCTGGACCAACAAGAACGAAAATAGCTCCACCAATCATACCAGCTATACCAATCATAACAACGTCTACAAGACCCAGCGTGCGGACCAATTGACGTTGGTGCGGATGTTCTGGCAATGGTGTTTCTGATACATCATTGGCATTACTTCGGTGACTTGGTTTTGATGCCAATTATTGTAATTACCCCGTTAGCATTAGTCTAATTAATGTTTTTAGTTCATGAAGTTATTAAAATAAAATGTATTTAACAATATAATACTCATAATGCAAGATAGAATTGACTTAATTTTGCAATCCAATATTATGAAAAGTTATGAAAAGTATTCGTAACCAAGTAAGGAAATAAATCAATTTCTTCATATACATGTTTTATAACAATATCTCATATGAAAAGTACTGCCTATATGGGAGATGATTATATCTACCTATCTATATCTCTCTCTGTGTGTGTATGTGTTTTATTGTTTGCAAAAAAAATGTCATTTATCTCTCTAATATCTCTCTCTACTTCCTTCAAGAAATCACGTAACTGTCTAATTCTATATACAAATAAGTCATATGAAGTTTTGACTTTAAATGACAAGTTATCTACGACCAGCATTCATCATAACTATCATCTAAGTTATCAAACTTTTAATTATATTATGATTAACCACTGCCTTTATTTCTACTAAACGATATAATTCAATTGGTTTTGGAATAAAATAACAATCAACACCGATTGGAGGGGGATGAGACTCTTTTTAAACTCGGGTCATATATCTCAGATGCTGACAAAAAGCATACATTTACTTTATTATCTGTCTTTCTTATTTTCTTTATATAATTCATAGCCATTCTTCCTTGGAATACTGATGTCAAGAATAACATGATCATATAAATCAATTTTAAAATTAGATAATGCTAAAAGGGGATCGTTAAATGTGTTAACAACAAAATATATATCCATTGTCTTCTAAGGAAATTTCAAAAAATAAAATATTATCAAATTCATTATCTACAAGTAATATTCTGTATTACTACTTACTCTTCTTCTTTGTCGTCGCTAACTTATTCATCCTCTATTTCGTGTGTATGTATATGCTGCTGAAAGATTAATGGTAGACTAAAACTAAATGTAGCTCCTTTTTCTTTTTTAATACCAGAAATTGTGTTATTATTTTCTGCCCATATCTTTCCGCCGCTATGAGCTTCGATAATACTTTTAGATATAAACAAACCCAGCCCTGTACCTGTTTCTGATTTTGTAGCAAATTTTGAAAATAATCTTGGAAATATTTCAGGATGTATTCCATTGCCACTATCTTTAACACTAACAATTACATGATTATCTTTTTTCTCTGAAGTAATAAAAATAGTTCCCTTTTTAGTAAATTTGATGGCATTGTCTAATAAATTAGAAATAACTTGAGTTAGCCTTCCTTTATCTGCTTCTATTAAAAGATCTCCCTTAGATAGTGGCTCATTGTATACTAACTTGATATTATCATTGTTACTATCAAGGCTACTTTTACAATCTCTAATTACACTTGACATAAAATCATTTAGATTGAACCGTTCTAAATTGAGTCTCAGTGACTGGCTCTCTATTCTTGTAATGTCTAACAGATCGCTGGTAAGTTTTCTAAGTCTGGCAGCATTTCTCTGTATTGCCTGAATTATTTCTTCTCTTCTTTCAGGATGCGTTTGCAATAGCTCAGAATATCCTAAAATAGCTTGGGTAGGTGTCTTCATCTCATGACTTGCTATATTGATAAATTCCTTTTGCATTTTATCATGTACTTTTAGTTGTTCATTTGCTTCTTTTAGCTTTTCGTATAGTTCAGTCTGTATCCAAAGATTATCAAAGATGGCTATATAAGATAATACACCAGGCCGACTATTAGAGTATGTTGATAGTCCTATCGCTTCATTAAAAGTAGTTTTAGAATCATCTCTTAACTCCATTACCAAGGAAAGTTTTCTGTCGACTATTAGGATAGTAGCTTTTGTCTCAGACATACGTTCTATATGTCGAATATCAATATCATCAATGCCATCGGCCGTAACGATGTTGTTAATGTTATCATAATCATGTTTTTGGTGACTCTGATTATACTCCTGTGTTATGTAGCGTATTGTATTTTCTGTCAAATTTGACACAGGCATAAGTATTCTAACTTTCACACTGCGTTCTTTTACTGCTTTTCTTATGGATTGTATTACTCCTATCTTATCCTGACGAATAAATGCATTCATAGTAGGAAATATCAACATTATTTCTTTTGTAGCGGTTTTTACCAGGTTTAGGTAAAGCTCCTTTGCTCTATTAGAATTCTGAATAACCTCTATAACATCTGGCTGCAAGCCCTCTTCAATTTCTCTTATCTTTTGTTCTGCAGGAATAGATTTGCTCCATAAAGTTTCAAATACATATTTTTGTTGTTCTATAATATCCTTAACATTACTATAGATAACCTGTAGAACTGGTTTTGCTTCTTGCAAAGTCGCTGTTGCAATGTATTCTGTTTCACTAACAGAAAAATTTGCTTTGATTCCATCTAAATGACGAACCTCATCTGAAAACTCTATGAGTTCTTTACAATAATTGATATTTTCTTTTGTAATATCAGTAACATATCTGAATTTAATTCCTCTGGTTTTAAGATCAACTAATAAGTTCTTATATGCTTCAATAGCCACAGAAGATCCTTTATAATCACCACAAGAATCTATTGTATTAGCTTTAGATAAAAATTGTAATAATATATCCATTACATTTTTAGGACCATATAATATCTCTGTTTTTTCTGAAATATTATTATTACTATAATTACTCAAATTATGGAATATAGCCATAATACAAATATATAAAGACAAATTGCTATGTACTAACAATAAAGTTACTAGTAGCCTTTTTTTGTTTTTTTTGGATAAAAGGAGACATGAAATGTTAGATATTCAGTGGAATATGGGGGAGAGAGACAAATAGACAGACAGATTTGACTTTAATTGCAACTCAAAAATAGTTGATTATATCATGCTATGTTGATGTAGTATTGATCTAACTACATTCCTATAGTCTTAAATAAATTAAGAAATTTCAACAGCAATAATTTGGATTAATAATAATAATAATACCTCTCTTTCTTTTATCTTATCGTTTCTTCTTTTATCATAGCTTTACGTACTGCAAATATCAAATATACTGATATACCAATCATTATTACCTCCAGAGCTTTATTGGCCATATCTAGCTTGCCTATATAATACTCTACTCCTACCAATGGAACACCAATTGTTCTAGATGCCGCATATGTTACAATCAATATAACAGAAACTGCTGCTACAACAATGTAGGGAATTTTGCTTCTAAGTTTTGTCTTTAGTATCCAAACAAACAATCCAAGATAAACAATGCCAGAGCCTATGAAAAGAGTCATTTCAACTTGTTTTTCTTGTGTTTCACCTTGGATACCTACTTCCAAAAATTCAAGTAAATCGCTATATTCTTGTGATGCAACTATAAAGTAGATTACAGCTGTCGATACTATTAGTGCTAACAAGATATACATTATAATGGAGGAAGAGGAGATAGACACGTTACTAATAACTAGCATACATATTATTTAACTACTATATGAGCAAATATCACTAATTTTATGGTTGAAACCAAAAAATACAATTAATTCTAGTATTGAAACAAGATTTATGGTATACATATATAAGATAATCGGTCGGTAATGAGATTACATATCATTATAATGAATGTTGTATATAGATATCCAGAATATGAAAACTAATAATACAAATATTCTGCCTGCAACCTTGATAACTGGAGTTATTGCAGGTTTAATATTGATGTCAAATATTGTTCTTTCTAGTGCAACAATGCAGTCAGATGACGATTCGAGTAATACAGCAACATCAACTACAAAGTCTTCTAATGATCAAGTAATCATGCACATAGATGCTGCTATCAGTGCTATAAAAAGTGGAGACAATGACAAAGGGAGATTAGAGCTATTACAAGCTGAGAAATTATTGGAAGGTGTAGAATCTGCTGTGGATTCAGAGAAGCGTATAGAAGCAGCACTTAAGATATTAAAAGACGGCGACTCTAATGGTTCAATCAGTCAAGCTGAACAAGCAAAGAAATTATTAACTGCCTAGTGTATTTGACGAATAAAAAAAGCGAGTGACATCATAGACCGCTTTTACTTTCTTTTTACTTGTTTTTTTGATTATTCTTTGTTTTGACTTCTTCTGCTACTGCGCAAATAAAATATATCTACTGTAACTATAAAAAGCAGTTATGACATAAAAGAAATTCTAATTTGCAAACCCAGGATTTATTTTTATTCATAGAAATACATTCTCTTTCAGAATCCTATATAATATTATTTTTATACGCGTAGAGAATTGCTTATTATTATTTATTATCTATCGGTAGACTAAATGCAAATGTTGCTCCTTTTCCATCAGGATTATTTTCAGCCCATATCCTGCCATTATGTTTTTCGATTATACTCTTGGAAATAAATAACCCTAAGCCAGTACCACCTGTCTGAGACTTAGTAGCAAATTTTGTAAAAAGTTTCGGCAACATCTCTGGGTGTATACCTGTTCCTGTATCCTTTATACTAATAACAGTATTGTTATCATTATCTTTACTTTCAACAACAGTGATGTTACCATCATCTGTGAACTTGATAGCATTACTTAGCAAATTATAAACAACTTGACATAGTCTACTTCTATCAGCTTCTATAATTATTCCATCGTTATCTCGAGATTCATAAGATAATTTTATACTGTTTTTATTTTTGATCTTTTGCTGATACTCACTCAAGATCTCTGTTATCATTTCTTTGAGATTGAACTTTTCTTTCTTTAAAATTAGTGATCCACTTTCAATTCTTGCAACATCTAATATATCTTCTGCAATTTGCCTAAGTCTGTTTGAGTTTCTAACAATAATATCTAGAAGTTCCTGTTCTTTCTCTATGCTCCTCGCAGCATCATTACTACCATTACTGTTTCTTCCTCCCACCTTTCTGCTGCGCAGGAACTCAGCTACCGTAAGTATTGGCTGTATTGGGCTTCGCAGTTCATGTGCTGCTACATTTATAAATTCGTCCTTTAATTGATCTTTATGTTTTAGTTCTTCGTTTGCATTTTCCAGTTCCTTTGTTAATTCATTTTGTTTTTTGACAGAGTTCTTTATAGAATTCACCATCGAATTGAAAGACTGACTTAGAACTGAAAGTTCATCATTACCTGTGCTTTTAATTGATATATCCAGATTTCCTCTACTTATTTCAGACGTTGCAGTAGTTAGAGCAAATATTGGTTTTAATATCCTCATAACTATGAAAAGCACTATAGCAGCAACTGCAATATTTAAAATCGCAAAGATTGTTTGCAGAAACATTAAATTCTGCGAACTATTTCTGGCAAATTGTCCTAACTGGGTAACCATTGCATTTGATAAATCTACTAAAGATAATGCTCTTGTTTCCGATGTTGTTTTTATACCTTTGTCTATTGCTGTTGTTGTTGTTGTTGTTGGGTTAATTTTTTCATTTGGTTTAATTATATTGTTTGTTAAGATTGTTTTTAATGAAACCCATTTCTGATAAATTATATTCCAATCATCAAAAAATTCTGATGGCAACGGTTTTAGATCTACATCTTGTACCTTTCCACCTTGTCTTAATGCCAAGATGTTTGAGTCCAGTTGCTCTATTGCAGAGTTGATTTTAGAAACATGACTGACTTTAGAAACACCACTACTATCCGCCAAAAAATATTCTGACATATGAAGCATGAGATTAGAGGTGAGAAACCTATTCTTTCCTGCAATATTTATTGAATTTCCTAAATAAGTTATTTGTGATTCATAGTAAGAGAGTATACTAAAACTAGTGACAATAAAAATAATTTGAATAACAACTAATACTCCTATTTTTAAGCCTATTTTAGAACGTATTAATCTAAAAGCATTAGCGCTATCATACTTCAACATTGACTATGTATATTGGAGCATATATTTCAACATTAAGACAATAAGTTGCATTATGACGTCATTTTGGAACTAATAATGCTCTGTCATAATAATGGAGTGTTTACAGGCATGCATATACCCTCACCTATTTAATCAATCGAAGTTAGATCTTATTATTTAATTTTAGAGCGACAGAATTTATGCAGTATCTTTTTCCTGTAGGATCAGGCCCATCATTAAATACATGTCCCAAATGCGCGCCGCATTTTCTGCACATAACTTCTGTTCTATGCATGCCATAAGTCAAGTCTGATTGCTTTTCAACGTTTTTATCTTTGATTGACCTAGAGAAGCTTGGCCAGCCCGTTCCTGAATCAAACTTGTCGTCTGAACTAAATAATTCATTACCACAGCATACGCACATGTATACTCCCTTATCTTTGGAATTAACATACTCTCCTGAAAAGGGCAGTTCTGTTCCCTTTCTCCTACATACTTCATATTGCTCGGGGGTTAAATTTTTCTTCCATTCTTCATCTGTCTTGACTCTGTGTTCAACCATTTATTGTTATCACCAGTCATTAACTTCTTATACTATAGATAGGATAGCAGCTTCCACCACCTCTCTTTTGATAATATTTCTGGTGGTATTCCTCAGCTCTATAAAATGTAGATGCTGGTAAAATTTCTGTTACAATATTCCTTCCCTTAAATTTTCCCGATCTCTCTAAATATTCCTTTGACTTTTTGGCAAGTACCTCCTGTTCTGGAGAATGATATGCAATAATAGAGCGATATTGTGAACCTATATCTGGACCCTGTCTATTTTTAGTTGTAGGATCATGGATGGACCAGAATATATCAAGAAGTTGTTCATATGAAACTTCATTCAGATCAAACTGAACCTGCACAGCTTCGGCATGACCAGTTTTACCTGTACAAACATCTCCATATGTGGGTTGTTCAAACCAGCCTCCAGTATATCCAACCATAGTTGACTTGACACCTTTTTGTTGCCGGAAAGCCTCTTCAACTCCCCAAAAACATCCTGCAGCAAACGTAGCTATATGCAGGTTCTTATGTATGTCTGGTTGTAGAATCTTTTTCTCAATCAAGTTACCATTAACTATACACTTTATTGTTATATGCTTTTTTCCAAGTTATTTCCAGATTATTTCCAAATTATTCTATCATGAATATTCAAATATATATATTCTAAAGTTTGATAGCCATTAGTTCCTTTGTGAGGTTAGTATATGACTGTAATGATGATGATAATGACAAAGTTGTTTTGTTACTGCTGCTTAAGCATTACTCATATCTTTGTCATTCTTTATTTTCTGACTCTCAAGTAATTCAATTTAGTTCTAATTCCTTCCTTTCTATTCTTCCTTCCTCTACCTACCTCTGTCCATTCGGTGGCTCCAAACTTTATTTTAAACCGGCTATCCACAGCTCATAAACTATATGAATGACTTGGCAATAATAATAACAACAACAAGAAAAAATAGAATATTAGAATATTCAGATAAGTTGCATCATCATTTTTTTAGGTACAAAGTGAATTTCTTACAGACTTTCTCTTATATCTTCACAGTTATTTGTATGAGTATCACCTTTACTTGGTTCAAAGTCTACTATTACATCAAGACCATCTCCACAATCAAAATAATCTGCACCATCTCCTCCTTCTAGAACGTCATTTCCAGCCTCTCCATAAAGTTCATCATTACCTTTTCCACCTACTAGAAAGTCATCATCAAGTCCTCCGAAGATAATATCATCTCCTCTTCCAGCATAGAGTTCATCTCCTCCTGCACCACCTTGTAGGTTATCTTCTCCACTATCACCGTATAATCTATCATTAGCTAAGCGACCCTGAAGTACATCATTACCAGATTTACCATATATTATATCCTCTAAATCACATCCAAACATTTGATCAGGCCTATTAGTGCCCTCAGTCGTAATAATACTACCAGTAGAGCAAGTTGACTCTATTACATTATAACGTGATTCTGATGAAGATGATGATGAAGAAGAAGAAGAAGAAGAATCATGATCAGCTGAACTTTTCTGATGAGATGAACCATCATCAGCTGTTACTACATTATTTACAAAAGATACTATTGATAATCCAGCAACAAGTAATATTGCGCCAAGAACTGTTGCTATTATTATCCTTACTGTCGCCATTGTCCAAAACACCCTTCTATTCTCTATAATTAAATGTTCCTGACTATGGTTATCTTTCCACATATACGTCTAGCGTCTTCTAATGCCATGTGAGACTTTACAAAGTTATATGAGTTTAACTGCAGCACGAGACGACAGTTAACAGGATAGAAGTGTATGCAAATATGTTAAGAGAATCCATTATCAGTGAAAGTC
>DASQYF010000279.1:0-5639 GCA_035639375.1 Nitrososphaeraceae archaeon | reverse complement strand
CCATCGTTAACACTTTCTACAAATAGCGAGGAGGAATCAGAATAAAACACAGATGATAATATAACAGCAACAATTATTCCAGCTGATATTGCTAACTTTTCTTTTGCATTCATCTATAATAAAAAAAATTAGCATACATATATTACCGCTTACAAACATGCAGATTCAAAATATTATATGCAATAATATCATATATAATCACATACTTGCGCATTTAATAAGAGGTTGAAAAGTATTTATACTCAACTGTATTTAAAATCGCGGCTCTATTATTGTGATTAACAAAATTTATGACGGCAATTGATATATATATCATCAACACAACCCATAATAAATATAAGCTAAATGTATAGGATGAATTTGTTCTTATATACAAACATCGGTTTTTGAAGTAATGATCATAGAGTATTATTAATAGCAATATCAGAATTTACTTATAGTTATCAAACTTTACTATGATAGAGCATTTGCCTTTAGATGAACACTTCTTAATTGTACAAAAATATATGATCAACTATTAAATTGGGAGATAAAGAGAGAGAGAGAAAATAGTAGTAATACTTTCTATTAATAATAATTATCTGTAATCATCTTTATTTTAATATCCTTCTTTCAACTAGTCGCTTAGGTATTGTAGTAAAATCTATTTCCACTTTCTGTCTCGAAAAGATGGACCTTGTTATAAGGTATTCCAAGCATGACGTCCCGACCAACACTAAGATCAAAGTTGGAATTTGCGTTTGCAACTTTTATTAAATTTGATCCTATCTTTACTTCTGCTATCGAATCATCACCTAACATCTCTGTGAAGGTTATTTGACCCTTCATTTTGATATCTGTAGGATTTTCATTCTCTAAAAGAACAACATCCTTAGGTCTCATTCCAATTGTCACATTTTTGGGTAAGGGGTTCGGAGGTGTCTTTGTTGTACTATATGGTGGTGGAAGTTTGAATGAAACACTTTCAGATTCAAGATGAATTGTAGAACTGTCTCCAACAAGTCTGCATTCCAAGAAGTTCATTGATGGACTTCCTATAAAACCTGCTACGAACGTATTTGTGGGTTGATTATATACTTGTTGTGGAGTACCAACTTGCTGAAGTAAACCTTTATTCATAACTGCAATCTTATCTGCCATACTCATAGCTTCTATCTGATCATGTGTAATATACAGCGTAGTTATACCTACCTTCTTCTGCAACTTCTTGATTTCTGTTCTCATATACATACGCAGTCTTGCGTCAAGGTTACTTAGCGGTTCATCCATCAGGAAGACTTTTGGTTCACGTACTAGTGCTCTACCTAATGCAACTCTTTGCATCTGTCCTCCGCTTAGCTCTTTGGGTTTTCTGTTAAGAAGATCTTTTATTCCAAGCAGATCTGCTACATAGATGATTTTTTCTTCTATGTGCCGTCTTGATTTCTTTCTCATTTTTAATGGAAATGCAATATTATCATACACACTCATATGAGGATAGAGAGCATAATTTTGGAACACCATTGCAACATCTCGATCCTTCGGAGGGAGGTCATTGACTAATTGCTCACCTATGTATATTTGACCATTGGTGGGGCTAATAAGGCCTGCAATACATCTTACAGCTGTGGTTTTTCCACAGCCGGAAGGACCAAGGAGTACCATAAATTCACCAGATTTTATTTCTAAAGAGAAATCATCCAGTGCCTTTACATTTCCATATTTTTTGGTCAGCTTTTCGATCCGAAGATTGGTCATATAAAAAGCCCTCTGTGGAGAGGTGTGTTTGATAGGGGATATTAATTTTCTTACACAGTATGGATTAATTATTTCAAGCTTGATCACTTGTTTGAAAAATACTATAAAAAATTATATTGAAAGATAACAAAGGTGCATAAGAGCAAAGTGCCCTATTACAACATATCTAATGTTGAGTCTAATATTATAATATAAGATAACTATCAAAACATGGGGAATTATATGGGAGAATCTTCTAACATTAAATCATTTGGAGTATTAGAATATGTGAAGATAAACTATGAAGACCATGTACATTAAGGATTCTTTGCTAAAAAAACTTTGATTGATCTGATATCCTAATATAACATTTGTTCGCGATCGTAATATTCATATGCAAGATTCTAAAAGATAGCAACTTTTAAAAAATATGACTTCATAAAACTCTAGGTGAACATATGTAAGGTTACTTATACTAGTCTTGTGTTAACTATAGTGCTATTAGTTAGTCTAGCTGCAGGTTTTACAACTCCAGTCGAGGCTCAGAAACAACAAGTCACCCTTACTGCGATAGTAGCAGAACCAAAAGAAAGATGGGATATATTGTTTAATGATGCATTGCAAAAGTTAAGAGAAAAACATCCCGATATGAATATTCAAGTAGACTATAGAGTTTTACCGTATGATGCTACCAGGACACAAATCTTAACAGCAATGGTTGGCCGAACTCCTATTGATCTAATATCAGTAGATCAAATATGGCTTGGAGAATTTGCTCAGGGAGGATTTCTAACAGATCTTACAAAACCTGCTAATACTTGGGGAAAAGAAAAGGATTGGTATAAAACTAATTGGGATGGAGGCAAATATAACAATAAAGTATATGGTATCTGGGCTTGGACTGACGTAAGGGCTATGTGGTACTGGAAAGATCTGTTGAATCAAGCAAGCGTGGATCCTAACTCATTGAAGACATGGAATGGATATATTGCAGGTGCAAAGCATCTCAACGATGCCTTAAAAGGTAAGGGAATACAAGGAATGCACTTAGTTGGTGCCAGTCACTCTCCAGACATGTGGTACCCTTATCTCTGGATGCTTGGAGGAGAAATACTTGAGCAGAAAAGTGGGCATCCTACGAAAGGTACATACTGGTTTCCAGCATATAATAGCACAGAAGGAGTCAAGGCTCTAGGATTTATCAAAGAACAAATCAATGCAGGTATAAAGCCTCAGATAAATCACTTTTGGGGTCAAGAATTTGCTGATAAGAAGTTTGCTGTAATGTTAGAAGGATCTTGGTTACTTGGTACCTTTCCTCGCGAACAATGGGCTAATATTAACCAGAGAGTTGGCATGCTGCCTACATTCCCTGTACCAAATAAAAATAATATGACTGCTACAATGATTGGAGGATGGATTCTCAGTATCCCTGAAACATCTAAAAACAAAGAACTTTCATGGGAATTACTTACATTAATGGTTGAACCAGAGATATTAACTCCCATGCTGCAGAAAGAAGGATATCTTCCGACCCAAAAGCCTATTGGTGAAGGGCCTTATGCAAGTCAGTTGAATACTACCATACCATATTATAATGAAATGATATCTATGATCCCTGTCGGACATAGCAGACCTAACATACCAGAATATCCTCAGATAGCTGATAATATAAAACAAGCAATAGATGAGGTTTACTTTGGTGTTAAGGAACCTAAGCAGGCATTAAATGATGCTGCGCTAAAGTCAGCAAAGGTCTTGGGATGGTGAAGAATCATACATTGAGTATGAAAAATGCCAACTATATTTGAAAAGGCAGAGCCATATCTTTTTCTCACTCCGGCTCTTGCAATATTACTTGTATTTCTAATATTCCCCCTCTTTTGGAATACATACATTTCATTACATGACGTTTCTCTCACTACTATTCTGAGGGAATGGGAATACATAGGTGGGACAAACTTCATAAACTTATTTAATGATCCTAATTTTTATACCTCTCTTAAGATCACGCTTATGTTTGTCGGAGGTTCCGTTGCTCTTCAATTTGGTATTGGTATGCTGATGTCTGTGTTATTACATCAGCAGGTAAGGGCTTCTGGTGTATTGCGTGCAATTTTCATAATACCCTGGACAATTTCTGCAGTCATAGCTGCTTTTTCATTTAAGTTTATCCTAGACTATAATTTTGGAATATTAAACTATCTATTGAATGGAATAGGGTTGCAGTCAGTTGGATGGCTTTCAGATCCCAACATAGTAATATGGTCATTAGTGATCGCAAATGTGTGGTATGGTACTCCATTTACCATACTCTTTCTAACTGCAGGTCAACTTTCAATAAATCCTACAATATATGAAGCAGCAGTCATTGATGGAGCAACAAAGATTAGAAGCTTCGTACACATAACTCTTCCATTACTCAAACCATTCATTGTTATTAATCTTATATTGATAACTATGTGGTCTGTAAACTTCTTTGACATACAATTAATAATGACAGGTGGAGGTCCTTTGTTTGCAAGTACGACTGCGTCACTTTACATGTACAGACAAGCATTTGAGTTTGGGCTCCTTTCAAAAGGAGCATCTGCAGGGATAGTTCTAATCGCAATCAATCTATCTATTGCATTTATTTATCACAAACTTTTTAGGAGATAAAACAAGATTATGGTGCAGAAGACAGCCACTAGAAATCCCAAAGTTTGGTTCTTTGCAGAACGAACTTTAATCTATGCTTTAATTGCAGTTTTCTTATTCATTACATTATCGCCTCTTGTATGGGTTCTATCTACTTCATTGAAGCCAAATACAGAAGCCATAAGCTTTCCGCCTAAACTTCTACCAGAAAATCCAACAATTGACAACTACCTCTTTGTACTAACTGATCCTACGCTAGCACGTAGTCTGATAAACAGCTTCATAATAAGCATAGGTAGTACAGCTTTAAGTGTTGCCGTGAGCTCCTTAGCAGGATATGCATTTGCAAGATTTGAATTCAAGGGAAAAAATGTGATTATGAGTGTAATATTAGGTCTTTTCATGATACCTATTGTAATTAATATAATACCATTATACACAATGTTAGCAAATTTTAATTTGCTTAATTCTTTAGTAGCACTAATGTTGACATTTCAGATCCTTATTATACCACTAAACATACTCCTGATGAAAAATTACTTTGAAACAATTCCAAAAGAGCTTGAAGAGGCTGCGTTGATCGATGGTTGCTCAAGACTTGGAGTATTAAGACGTGTAACCATACCATTGTCGATGCCTGGTTTTGCGATAGCTGCAGTTTTGTCTTTCAGGTTTTCATGGAATGAATTTATACTCCCTGTAGTTTTAGCCAATAGATCTGATTCAATGGTTTTCCAAGTTGCATTATACCAGTTTATTTCGCTATATAGAATAGACTGGGGTTATCTTAGTGCTGGTATAACTCTTTCTATTATTCCTGTATTGGTCTTGATGTTAACTTTCCAAAAACAGATGATAAAGGGATTGACATTAGGTGCAATAAGAGAATAATATGATCAATAATCACACACTAGTGGATAACATAAATTTATTATTTCAAATATATCAAGGATAATCAAATCATACGAATCTAGATTGAATTTTGATAATGCTTTTTGAATTGTAGAATGTCTAATAATAGTAACTTTCATAATTATGCAACAAGCGCACACACACGTCTATCTCTCTTTCTTCTGTATTATTCTAGTTGTGATTTCCTCAGTATTTTACTTTGTCTTTAAGAAGACCTCAAGAGTATATTAGATTATTCTTTTTTTGACGTAGTATTAGATCTAGGATTAGCGGTGTATCTACTCTTCCAAGATGTGTCTTCCTAGCATCTTCAATTATTCAATTTTCTTTAGAACCTCTTCAACTATACTTAATCTATTTTCTATCAGCCA
>DASQYF010000278.1:0-2447 GCA_035639375.1 Nitrososphaeraceae archaeon | reverse complement strand
GGCTTATGAGGACAAATAACTATGAGAATATCAACTGTGAGGTTATGATAGATAACCTGTTAAATGCAAGTATTCATGATAGATGGATAATTTCGAAAACAATTTGTTTCAATATACCCTCCCCGGATGTTTATTGCCATTATCCTGGATGGTCTGTATTTATTGTAAGGATTTCTAATAATCATCTCGGTTACTTTTGTTCTCTTCGCTTAACAAGACATTGTTCTTGTTATTTATAGCGTCTTTACAGTAGTATAAGAACTCGTATAGTTAGCGGGTTCGGTGGAATTCAGGACAGATTTGACTCATATTTACCACCCAACTTAGTAGACATCTTTTTCATTAAAATGTAGATGTTACCGTGAGCGAGGAGCGAATAATAACTATATTAATACTAATGGGATATTTGGTGGGCCTATTGCTAGCTTTTGCTAGATTATCATGCTTTTCAGGTAAAACGCTTCTGGTTATTTATCATCATTACAGAATTCATTGGATTTACATGCATCAGTATATAATGGAACATTATGGAAGCTCAAGGAGGGAAAAGCAATGAGGACAGAATAATGCTGACATCTTCAGAGGCTCTTTAGATCTTTCTAATTATCGTCAGACTGTTATGACTTTGTTTAATGATATCTTTGAAGAATACGCACATTTATAACTAATTTAGATAAGCGTCCTTAACAAAATGGGTCGGGCCGTTTGTAAACTGTTATCGACACACAATGCGACCAGAGTTGAGAATAGCTATGTCTATTGCGTTGTCGTTTTCATCCTCTGGAATGTCAGTATGATATAAACAGTTATCTTCTGGGTTAGATAATTTCTTGATATATTGTAGATCAACTAGCTTTAGGTCTGGCGCTACACTGATATGTGTGTTAATGGAGATACTAATTAATTCAAGGCAATCTGTTTGATATATGCTGCTTTATAATAGGCGCGAAAAGGAAAAAGTCAGCATGGTTTGAAAATGCGTAATACAGGTTAAGAAGAAAAACAAGAAATACCATAGGGATACAAAAGTTGAGCTGTATGCCATTGGATGGAAAAACGCTGCTTAAAGAAAAGCGTTAGTTCAATAGTTGTACTGCTGTGTCTTTAGCCATGTGTTCGCCCTCCTTTGCAATTGGCATTCTTTCTTCATCAAAGGATAAGTTTAAAATCAAATATTGAAAATGGGACCAATAGATGTCTACAATAGAAAATAACGTCTCTACTCCAGCAATAGTCATTACTATGTTAATATCTTCTGGTTGTTCTTCATAATTTGAATAACCTCAAAGGACTCAACATATTTCAGTTTCATATCTCCCAGATATGCCTTAAAGCTTAATTTAGAAATTGTTAGGCCAGAAGTATAGAAGATACATATTTTCATCATTACCATTTTTCAATTGCTTAAATAGCAGGCACCGTCAGATAAATTGATGAATACTAAACCACTATTCGCAACAATTTCATTAGTTGCAATAATTGTACAAGCTAATTTTATTATTACTACTCCCATTGTAAATGCACAAAATAATACATCATCTTCACAATTACAAAACGCTACCGAAAATACAGGTGCAGAGAAAAAGTTTTACATTTTAGTATTTGGACAAAGAACGGTCGGTAATGTAGACAATTCTACTAAAATTGTATCTTCAATTGTGGGTAATAATCTTATTAAGATAGAAGAAGAGTTTTTGGAAGAGATTAGTTTGGCACCATCTCAACAATTAGAAGAACAAATAAACAAGATAATTAATGATGGAATAAATGGATCATCTTGTGGTGTTTCATTAACAACTCAGCAAGGGGAAAATGTTACAGTTGATTGTATCTCATCTGGAAATAAAGTAATTTGGTATATTTATCCAACTCTCTAGTAGCAAAGCATATGAGAAGGATAAATATTGCTATTAGGGTCCGGTAGTATCAAGACCCTTCTCCTTTATAGGTTGAATAATTATACTGTGGTAGGATTAATCCCCAGCATGTATAAGGGTCCTGTTGTTTTTTGCTATTTTAGCTTTTTCTTTTATCTATGTTGTATGAATTAGTTAGAATCCAAGACAGAACTGACAGCTATGCGGTGGGATGCAGGACAGATTTTAATAGAATTTGTTATTTTGAATATCCGTTGGCTAATAGATTCGTAAATATGCAAAGAAAGCATATGGTATAGATTTTACAGAGCCTCTATCTCCACTCAATGAAACGATAATTGATTGGCATAAAGAAGAATAAAAGTATGTAGCACTAAAGAAAAATACAAAAAAAATAACCATATATTATAGGAGCAATGGAATGATAAATCAGAAAATTTTATCTATATTATGATCATACTGTAGAATAATGAAAACAAGACTAAGATTTCAAACCGTACTTACAATTTCAGTAGTTGTTATACTCCTTGGAACAATTGGGTTAACAACAATCAACATTAGTGCAGTTTA
>DASQYF010000277.1:0-4561 GCA_035639375.1 Nitrososphaeraceae archaeon | reverse complement strand
ATTCGCGGGGAGTTGCCATTTAAAGATATTGAAGGATATCTTGTGAAAAAGCCGGTTGTATCCGAGCTCAATATAGATGATACAGTCGAAGTTATTGCTGGTCCATTTAAAGCTATGAAAGCAAAAATCACAAGAGTAGATATGAAAAGCAAGAAGCCACAGTGGTTCTTCTTGATTCTCCATATCAAATTCCTGTTACAGTGGATGCAAATTATTTGAAAAAGTTAATGCAATAAAAGTTCAGGTAACTGATGTTATCTGTTGCATTTGTTCATGGTAGATATCACAATAAAGAAACTTTCCTCTAAATCCAAAAAATGGTAATGATATCGGTCGTTCTAGTTAGAGAAATTCTAAAATCAGCTATTTTCTACATTGTTATAACTTTCAAGTCTCAAAGTATCAATTCAGGTTTCATTTTTAAAGTTCTTCTAATAGTACTAATGCTATTGTTAGCCCCTTAAAGTATTTTTGGCTATATTATCAACCTCAGCAACGTAATCACGTAAGGGTATCTGTTTAGGTCGTTTTACTTCTTCATTTGATAAAAATACTCTTTCATCTAATGTTACAAAGAAGATTATTTCTCTTTTTAGATCTTTTAGAAAGCCCATTGTTTTCACTTAATTGATTTAGTATTTAATTTTACAACCTAAAAATAATTAATTTCTTGATGAACGAGTTATCACTGAAAGTAGGGATGTCTAAACGCAATTGGGTTCTATTAGTGAAATATTTTAATTATTAATAGTCGCAATCTGGATCAATGATTATAGCGATAGAGCTATAAGGTTCTCAGAGAGTAGATTGAATTATATCATATTTTCTAGGATTATATATAATAATAATAATATCAATAGATTTTTTCAAGCAGCTAGTTAAATATTAAATATAATTTAGATATAATAACGGAGTTTATATTCTGGCTTAGATCTACTCTTATAGATGGGAGATAAGAAGTCGGTTTCGGCTCTAGTTAGTGGTGGCGAGGCAAATGCAGGCCCGCCTCTTGGACCAGCTTTAGGTCCGGTAGGAGTAAATGTACTCCAAGTAGTAAATATGATAAATGACAAAACCAAGGATTTTCCTGGAATGAAGGTTCCTGTAAAGGTTGAGGTTGATGCTGAAACTAAGAAATTTACAGTGGAAGTAGGGATTCCTCCTACTACAGCTCTGATTTCCAAAGAGGCTGGTATCACAAAAGGATCTGGTACTGCTGGCACAAACTTTGCTGGAAATATAACTATGGAAAGTGTTGTTAAAATTGCCAAGATGAAAAGTGATAGCTCCTATGCTAAGGATCTCAAGAATGCAGTAAAGGAAGTCATAGGTTCTTGCGTAAGTGCTGGAGTAAAAGTTGAAGAGAAGCCCGCTAAGGATGTTTTCGCCGACATATCATCAGGAAATTATGACGAACTATTCAAATAGCTGTTTTTCTGTTTGTTTAGTTTCAAAATTCTGATAATTTTGTAGCACATGTCAAAGAGATCAAAAAGATTATATACTCTAATATTAGTCCCCGCTTAGCAACAGCGTTAATGAAGATCCATAAGATTGATCCGCAGTAAGTTTAAAATATCCCAAACTATGTCAGATATCTCATAATTTTAAGGTGAATGAAAGAAATGTCAATTCAACAAGGATCAGCTGGTGGAATGCCAGTATTAATATTGAAAGAAGGAGCATCTCAGACAAAAGGTCGAGATGCGCAGAAAAATAACATAACTGCTGCAAAATTGATCTCCGAAATAGTTAAAAGCTCACTTGGGCCGCGAGGTATGGACAAGATGTTGGTAGATAGTCTTGGCGATGTTACAATTACAAATGATGGTGCGACAATTTTGAAGGAAATTGATGTCCAGCATCCCGCAGGCAAGATGATGGTTGAAATCAGCAAGGCAACAGATAATGAAGTAGGTGACGGAACCACTTCTGTAGTAATACTTGCGGGAGCCCTGATTGAAAAAGCAGAAGAATTAATTGGAAAGGATGTTCATCCAACAATTATTGTCGATGGTTATAGGAAGAGTGCTGTCAAGGCTATCGATATTCTTAACACTCTTGCCCAGAAAATTGACGGAAGTGACAAAGAACAATTGACCAGAGTTGCAAAGACATCTATGCAAACGAAGCTAGTATCAAAGGAGGCAGATGATCTTGCACAAATTGTCGTTAATGCTATGATGCAAATATGCGAAAAAGCTGATACTGGCTATAGGGTAGATATTGATGATGTCAAAGTAGACAAAAAGGCAGGAGGGTCATTGCGAGATACTAAATTAATCAAGGGTATTGTTCTTGATAAAGAAGTTGTTCACGGAGGAATGCCAAAAAGAGTCGAAAAAGCAAAAATCGCTCTTATTACTTCTGCTCTTGAAATTGAAAAGACAGAGTTCGATGCCAAAATAAACATCAGTTCACCTGATCAGATGAATATGTTTTTAGAGGAAGAGAATAGAATGCTGAAGAGTATGGTTGACAAGATTATTGCTAGTGGCGCTAATGTAGTTGTATGCCAGAAAGGTATTGATGATATTGCACAGCATTATTTAGCAAAGGCGAATGTCTTGACTGTACGTAGAGTCAAAGAAAGCGATATGACCAAATTAGCAAGAGCCACGGGCGCACGAGTAGTAAATAACTTGGAGGACCTTTCATCTAAAGATTTAGGTTCTGCTGATCTAGTAGAGGAACGCAAAATTGAGACAGACAAATGGGTATTCATAGAAGGTTGTAAACATCCAAAATCAGTAACGATACTTATAAGAGGTGGTTCTCAAAGAGTGGTTGATGAGGCTGAACGTTCAATTCATGATGCTATTATGGTTACAAAAGATGTACTTGAAAAGCCTGCAATTGTTGCAGGTGGAGGTTCTCCTGAGTCCTATACCGCAGGCAAATTAAGAGAATGGACAAATACGCTATCCGGTAGAGAACAACTAGCCGCAGAAAAATTTGCTGAAGCCTTAGAAGTAGTTCCGCTCACTTTGGCAGAAAACGCGGGAATGGATCCCATTGATACCATGACAGACTTACGTGCAAAACAGAGCAAAGGTTCAAAATCTGCTGGAATTGATGCGCGGAATGCTAGAATTACTGATATGTCAAAATTAGATATTGTAGAGCCACTATCGGTAAAAGAGCAGGTTATTAAATCGGCAACAGAAGTGGCATCAATGATCCTAAGAATAGATGATGTAATTGCCTCCAGTAAATCAGCAGGAGGACCACCGGGTGGAATGCCGCCGGGTGGAATGGGTGGAATGGGTGGAATGGGAGAAATGTAATGTAGATTTTAATTTTCTCTTCTTATAATTTTTTAATTCTACGGAGATCACTTCTTTTATCCATATACCTGTTTCATTCATTTTGACCAATTTATTCAGATAATCATACAATGACAAAGTTCCATATGCTTTAACCCATTTGTTATAATGATCTTTCAGATTTTCGAAGGCTTCGGCATGATATGCACAGTATCTATCTATTGATACACTCCGTGAGCAAGCAGAACATTTCATATTCGTGTCAATGTATTCTTAATATATTGAATATAATATCCATTATCTTTGTAAACCGTATGTAATTTGCTCTAGAAGAGATAGCAAGATATGGTAATACATCCTATTTATTGTGTCTAACTTTTTTATCCTGACCTTCTTCTTCTACTACTACACTATGCAAGAATTCGATACAAATAAGTTAATATTAAAAGGTTGGCATGATATATGATAAGAATATCATAATTTTATTATCACGTACAAGTAACGAGAATTCTCTCCAGACTGGATATTGAATATATGATAAGCACATTATGTAATTTTCTTAGTTTATAATATATTATTACGTAATTAAGACTAGTCGAGTAAAATTTATTTAGAGACAATATTAAAGATTAATATCAATGATTTTTAGCGCTTCTAGAATTTTGCTAATAGCCGCCGTTGTGTATTTGGTTGTATTTTTCGCTCTGGTATCCGGCTTAATTAATGCGGTTCTAGAAGGTGCGCGAACTCCTAGAGGAGCATTCATTATACCTTCTAGGTCTGTCCAAACATTAGGCGAAACAATAGTGACAACGATAATTCTATTTATGGGAATGGCTGGGACTTTTTTACTTTACAGATCAGGACAAGTATTAACTACAAAAACTCAGGAGACATTTCTGGCAGCAGGTTTTGGTATTCTTTCAATAGCATTGACGTTAGGTCTTATGTTGGTAAATAATAAAGTTTCATAAAGCATATTTCTGAATGCCTTCATTTATTTTTCTTCACTTCTAACGCGTCATTAAATGTTTCTTCATGATGATAATGACGAAATAAATAAATTAATTTTAAAAGCGTATTTCTATTGCATTCGTTGTCGTTTCAGATTTTGACGAATCTTTAGAAATGACGTTTTTTCCTTGAAGCAAGGATCAATGGTATGGTACTTTAATACAAAATAATATCAGGCTTAAGATCCTTGGGCGTGTTGACATTATTCTATATCTTTCAGATTCTTTTAGTATATTAAGACGACCCGTGGCGAAGCAATGACTTGATTTTATTAAAACTGA
>DASQYF010000276.1:0-3435 GCA_035639375.1 Nitrososphaeraceae archaeon | reverse complement strand
TTTCTATGACCTTATACTATTGGATATTAAAATGCCAAAAATAGATGGTTTTGAACTATATAGAGAAATAAAGAAGAGAGACGACAAGGTCAAGGTTTGTTTTTTAACAGCTAGCGTCTACACAGAGTATGAAGAGTTTTTAAAACAAAATCCTAAAGTAATTATGAAATGTTTTGCTCGTAAACCAATACCAATAGGTGATTTATCTAAAATAGTAAAAGAACAATTAAAAGAAGAATAATAACAATAATAATAACATTATAAAAAATTGATTTGATAGTGTGTCAACTATATTATTTTCCTCTGTAGTTATCATTATTTCGAAGATCTCTAATAGAAATACACTGCTATATCAACTCAAATTTATAGTTGTATTATCACAAAGTCTTAGTATGCGAAGACGACTCTTTTGCTATCACATAAATATAATGTATAGCAATACGATACAATGAATGACAGTAGAGACATTACTACAACAGCTAAGAACTCCCCAAAAACTAGAACTATAGTATTAGCAGCAACGCTTGTAGTAATAGTATTGTTTTCAACAACATCATCATCGTCTATATCATCAAAAACAATGGCAGTAGCTCAACAATCTGATAATAATACCACTAACACTACTACAGTTACTCCTAGTGAAAATACCATTAAAGTAAATGCAACAGAAAAAAATGAGGTTTATAGATGGCAAATCAATGGGCAAACCAATCCTGATTTAAGATTGACTGCAAATACTGATTACACATTTACTGTTCAGAATCCAACAGACACAAAACATGAGCTTATAATAGCAGACTTTCAAGGCAAAGAAGTTGCAACCACAGGAGATATACAACCTAGCAGCTCAGCCCAGCTAACTTTCAAACCAAATATGACAAGCAGCGGCGGTGGTAGTAATATGATCGGATATCATTGCGAATATCATCCTGATCAAATGAAAGGATCTATCCAGATAGTCAATCAATAGATACATTCATTCCTATTATCATACCTTACTTCTCCTTTCTTTTCTATCATTACCGAGCAAAATACTCTCATTCTCAATCATCTGTTTAACTATATGACGATGGCAGGATTCACCATTTTGCTACTTGATGTGCGACATTTAAGTTAAAACATGTGAATCAAGTTTACTCTTTGCTGTCACTATCATCACCGCTGTCTCCATGTCACCTGAATCTCCAGAATCCGCATCAGTATCACTACAGCCTCCACTGTCATCTCCATCTCCTCAGCCGCCATCATTGTTGTCGTCAGTATCTGTATCTCCTGTGTCGGTATCACCATCACCTGTGTCATCTGTATCAATTGGTGGAACGGGAGGTGCTGGAGATTCATGTCCTTCTGTATATGGATCCTTCTTACAGGGGTCTTCTCGCGGACTATCCCATCCTTCTGTATTTGGATTTTCAATACAAGGATCTGGTGGTAAAGAAATATCAGAAAAACATTTTCCAAATGTGTCATCATAATGATATCCTGAATCCTCTTCTATATGATCCCTCGTTCTCGTATTTTGAGCTCTACAATGATTATATAGTATTATTCCTTAACATGTTGATGACAAACAAATTTGCGGTAATTATACTAAGTGCAGCAATTACTTTTGCATTATTACTATTACCTGCGATCAGCAATAACATTCAAACGATAAGTGCACAATCTCAACAAACTCAACAACCACCACCACAAGAACAATCCCAACCACCACAAAATGTATCACAACCACAAATGGGAGTCCAATACATATTCAATGATAAAAGCAAACCTGCAAATGCACCTGAAGAATGTGCAAAACTAGGTAGCGTATTGAGAGCAAAAGCGATTCCGGACTACAATCTTTGTGACATTGTAGTATATAGACAAGCGCCACCAATAACACGAAGTGATGGAATGGTATTAAACAACTTCTCAGGTTTTGGTCATTATATTGAGTTAGTGCCAGCTGTAATAAACAATACTCAAACATTTAGTGCTGTAGGTGTAAGTAATGCTACAAATCCTCAACAAAATAATCTATCTGTTGCATTTGGTGAATTTGCGTTACTTGATTCTGAAGTTGTACCAGTTAGAGAAGTTATGCAGAAATACAATTGGACTGAAACTGCCTTACATCATCATATGTTACTTGAAACGCCAAAAGTATTGTTCTTACACTGGTCAGTCACAGGAGTTCCTACTGATATAGCAAACCAAGCATTGGAGATCTTAATGCAAACATCAACCTATCAAAACCAAACAGGAAATACAAGAACACCATCTTCTGCAGGCGCGTAGAAAGCAGATAATATACCATTTTCCCCTTATTTTTTCTAATACAAAAATCATTGATTATATTGTTTTTTAACTATAGATCTTTAAAGTAATTCTTCAAATACTTTCCTTGAACTTGTCTTCTCTTTTTATTATTCTAATATTATTAATGTCATCTAATATTATTAATATCATGTTGGATTTCTTCGCTCTTTTTTCCACAACTAAAGTAGACGCTTTTATGATAGAAACTTTGGCAATTAGTAGAAAATATATATTACAAATAGAGTGAACCTACTTTGAGCATTAGTCTAATTGCTGCTACCTTGTCTTCTCCTTCTTCTGCTACTGACTATTCATTATTATTGTCATTCATTTGATTACAGATAAAGTCCTACAAGGTTCATGTCGAAGTTAAGAATTGAAGCACTAAATAGACAGAGAGGGAGAGAGGAAGATAGCAAAGATGAAGTTATTTTGATTATATGTCTACTGGATATTGAACAGAAAGTTTACTACAAGAGCTATATCTTTTGTAGATAATAAAATAGATTACATGCTACAACAGAGCTAAATTATCAAAGCTGTAGGTAATCAATTAGATATAGAAGATCCATTATGCATTAAATATGCTAGTACGGGTTTTAATCCATAGGCGGGATGTTGATATTTGTCATTGTTACTATAAATAGGACTGAACTACTACAGAGGTATCAAAGCAGTAATAGTCATTGCATAATGATGATGACAACTAAACTAAGGAGTAGCATCTAGAATTATGAGTATTGAGAGTTTCGGATCAACTGCAGCTACTATGAGAGGTGGCTTATATGCTGGAATAATTGTTGGTTATGCTTGAAGAAAGTAATTAAAATGGTAGCTGTGATAGTAGGTTTGTTCTTAGCTGGATTAGCTTACCTACAATACTATCAGATAGCTAGCATAAACTGGAATAAACTTCAAACATTATTAGAAAATGCTATTACAACAGTATAAAATGCAATAACACAGATTCCAGCTAGTAGCAGCAATGCTGATGGCCATGATGCTGCTGCAACAGTCTCTTCATTAGCAATGACTAGTTTTGGTATTCCATTAACTGGTAGTATGTCAGCTGGATTTACTATTAGATTTCTAAAAGGATGATTACTGTACGATAGTCAGAAATCAAAGCAATTT
>DASQYF010000275.1:0-2967 GCA_035639375.1 Nitrososphaeraceae archaeon | reverse complement strand
TATCTGCCCCAGTAGCTCAGCCCGGTTAGAGCGAAGGTTTCGTAAACCTTAGGTCGTGGGTTCAAATCTCACCTGGGGCTTGAATAATCAATTATAATATCTCTACTAGGACTTGAAACCCGGAATTCAATAGTAATGACTCGTAACTTGCACTAGTAGATCATACTAGAGTCCGGGTAGACATCTAACAAGTAGTATGTTTGATCAAGAATGCAACAACTAATTTTAATCAAAAAAATGACAGCAATTTGTCATGTCGTTATGGTGAGCATGGACATCAAAGGGCGTGTACTTAGAATGTCATGTTGTAAGATTATAAACATAAATAATATAATTAAATATATTACTTTCTTGTTTTGATTCAATTTCCTTATTGAAAATTAACTTATAAATTAACTTATAATTGTTAATATATTTCAAGTATCCTGTTATGTGACTCTCTTTCTCTATTGATACTAAGTACTAAATGATATTACTAGGGAAAAGATGCAAACTTTATTCTCCCATTTCAGAGAATGTGTGTGTATAACTTTACCAAACTGAGGATAAATTCTGACGTATTGCATTTCTTAATGCAAATTCTAGATAAAGATGTGGGAGGAATCTACTCGCTCTTCAATAGGTTTTGTATTTCTTCTCCAATATTCCTCCTGCTACTAGACTACCACTTTATCGATAACTCCAATAAACCTACGTTAGCGTCATTTCTAAACATATATTATATAGTTTATGAAATATGTCATTAATCATATCATCATGGTTTAGTTATCAAAGCTGTTTTTAAGGTTAGCCAAAATTTATAGATCGATTTTATTAAAGCACTATATACCTATTTATCAATTAAATATTGCTAAAACTATATATCTAAATGCCATAAGAACGACCGGGATTTTTCCTTCTTATATACAAAAATTAGATTGATCTCGGAACATTAAATATTTCAATCAAGACATAGATGATAAGTCCAATACTGGTAATTGGAGCATCATGCATGAAGTTTGAGATGTAATTTTTCCATTAAATTGGCTGCTCCTTTTATACGAAAGTTTATCAACGAACAATAATTAGGTAAACTACAATTAGGAACAAAGGAGATATGATATTTAATATTGTGTCTACTCTTCTTTTTATATCTAAACTACAGCATTTTCATCTGAATTATCTACTGCATTGAAATGCGAAGTGCGGGATTTGAACCCGCGATCCCGAGCTTGGGAAGCTCGTACCTTGACCAGGCTGGGCTAACTTCGCTCAACTTTAAATTTCAAATTTAGAATAAGAAATAATAAGTTTGTGATACGTACGTAAAGATAAGTAGGCAAAGATAAGTACGTAAATGTGCAAGATCTAGAATTAAAAAGGGATTATCCTAAGCAATATGAAAGCGGGTCTACGCATTTATTATCACCTCTTTCTATATTACTAAATACTCCCATAGAGACGATAAATATTTCCAGTGTTTTCGCTTACATAATTCCAGACTTCAGGACTAACAGGTAACACTTTGAAATTTGACTTTTGGGAATTGTCTAGGGAGTTATATACTGATTGACCTATAACAATCTGATCGGGCCGCGCAAGTGCAGTCATTTTTGCTGCAATGCTTATCGTATAACCCAAAATGTCAAGATGAGGTTTTTTTATTAATATTTGACTCCCATTATTTTTATCTTCTTTACTGTCAGCTGTATAATTGAGTGAATCCCATCCAAATTGTACTATTACATTCTCACCAACATCTATTCCAACCCGTACACTCATCTCTGGATAATCATATTGATTTAGAATTGGATTTATACCCTGCCGCATTACTTTAATCATAGATCTTGCGCAGTATACTGCATTAGTGCACGGTAGATACAAATCATAGTTATCACCAACAACAAAAAATGCTAGAATTGCATCCCCGACATACTTTAATACATATCCACCATATGCTGCAATCATAAGAGACATTTCTTGAGTAAATGCTTGAATTATTGTTGCAAGTCTGTCAACAGGAAGAGTCATTGAGAGTCTGGTTGAACCTACAAGATCAATATGCAAAATTACCAGCGTTACTTTAGACTTAGCAAACCTTTCTAATACATTATGTGTTTCTTTAAATGAGATATCAAATTCTGGTGCCACTTTTAACGCCTTCCAGATTCTTGATTGTGCCATCTTAATTGCAGACTCTAGGTCTACTACTGCATCTAGATAAAACGAACCTAACGACGGAGTATCTGAGGCCTGTCTGATAGACATCTTCTTTCTCTCCTCTTCTATATTTGTGGCCTCAATAATTTTGTCTACTTCCTCTTTACTCATATCGAGCTGTAAGGATATTGTGTCAGCTGGGATACCAGAATTATACAAATTTAATACGGTCTGACGTTGATAACTGCTACTATTACTACTACCATCACCACCATTATCATCATCATTAGCAACATTCTCAATCATATCTTTTTTATTCCTAATTTACGGTATTAAATTACTCTTGATATCATCTCTTACTTTGGGATATTTATATGATTTATTAACATAAAAGAAGCCAAATAAATTGTCAATCTAACTATATATAGATGTTTAATTATAAATATTAAAAAACTGCTATGACCGATTTATTAATAGGGTAATAAGACAGAGAAAAACAAAATGTGAGAAGCGGTAAAATACAGATAATTGAAATTATGGACTAAAGAGACAATAAAAATTTCAACTTTAACTTCTAATCAAATGTTATTACAATTACATAATCAATAAAATAAAGGTATACCAAAGTAGCCAATAACTAACTTCATATTCTTATTCCTTTTAAGGATTATTATTAATTCATGGCATATTTTATTTTTGTTAATATCATTATAAATTTTTTTGTGATATCAGCTGCTTGCTGGACTATTTAATCTATGGTAGAATAGAATAATTAACTAAAATATTTATGAGAAATCATGACCCTTTGTTATAGATAGAGGTAGAAGA
>DASQYF010000274.1:0-8920 GCA_035639375.1 Nitrososphaeraceae archaeon | reverse complement strand
ATCATTGTTCTTATTGATTGGTAACGTCTTCTAAATCGAATTAGTCTGGTGGCTTTTGTGTAATATAGCTTGGTCACTCAAAAAAGAGTGGCCGTGTAAAGGTTCGTGTGATTTTAGAGAATTGTGTAAAAGTTTACTTTAGTGGAAATCATTTAAAACCCAATGCATATATAGCTTACTATCCTTTTTGATCTACTTAACGATTTTTCTTGTAGAATTGATAGATAGATAGTATGAAAAAAATATCATTGTGTATTCTATCTATGACTATACCATACTGCTAATAATACATACTACAATACAGCAGACAAATTATTAGCATCTAAAAATGAAGTCATCATTTAGAGTCATTCAGTAAATAAATCTAGAAAAATTATTAGTAAAGAAATAAAAATTTTGTCAGTATTTGATAGCGTTAACAAAAAAGGGAGGGTAAGCATATTTCCATCAGTCATCCGCTATGCCTTTCTCTAACGCTACTTTCTTTTCTCTAATCCCAAATACTTCTATGGTGATGCATCAATCAAGTCTTATTTTTTCTCCATTAAATTTAGTAAACTCAAAGAAATGCATCTCTTGGTATATAGTATTTTCCTGCCGGAGTACTTCTATTGCGACCTTCTCACCTAGCAAGATAGATTGATAATAGTCACTCCAATAGTGCATCCCAGCCCAGTTGCGACCAATAGCAACGTTACCAACTAGCTTGTTTAGTTCACCACCTACTGTTAATTCATCTTTGTCTGAGCCTGTATAAGGTTCAAGCTTTGTACCGTCTTTACTAGCTATGAAAGCACGTGGGAGGACAAATGTCTCATCAAAGAATGCCTTTAGAATTGTAGCCATAGCACCAGAAGCAGTAGCATGTCCTGCACCATAAGATGGATGAGGTGGACAACCTTGAGGAAATGCCATGGGCAGCAAAAATGAATCTCTTTTCTTGAATTCTGGCTCATCAAATACATTAGATTCGAGTAATTCACGATTAATTGGATACTCTTTTTGACCAGTCTTGTGAATATGAACACGTCCTCCAAATTCTTCAGGTCGCAGTTTTCTATGTACATAATATTTTTGGAACCAGACTGCTCTCATTGCAATAAGTAGCACCCTTGAAAGCTCTGCCAGAGGAGTAAAAGGTCCAAAGTTAAACAATGCTTCCTGAGTACGTGAATCTTTGTATGGATCACCTGGATGAAATGGAGCACTGCCTCCTCGAAGTACAGCTGCTGGATCAGGTACTACCCTCATACAAGGAACTTCCTCATGTAGTAAGATGAAGGTTGCAATTGTAAATTCCTGGGATGGAAGATCATCATACTGAACCCAATTGGCTAAATCTCGTCCGTGACGCATAAAGCGAGGGGTTGTGTCGTAGTTATTAGAACAAAACTCGCCGCTTCTGGGATCAAAACCATTTTGTACTCTCAGCCATTCCTTAAAATCAGTAAGATAGTCACTTCCAGGCAGATAGGTTAAAATTCGCTGGTCTACCTTATTACCCCATCCAACTATTACCCATCCATCCTCTGGTTTAAAACCAAACGCTGGAATCTTGGTGCCTGTAAGTGCAAACTGAGAAATATATGGTCCCTTTTGTGTTGCTGGCAAGTTAGGACGGAAAATGGTATCTGGAGTGACTTTACCATTTCTTTTAGGACCATGGAAATCAGAAAATGATGACAAATCCTCTGCTGCTCGTTCAATCAGCTTGCTATTTTCAAATTCATTAACATTTACATCCCGCGCGAGTGCCATCCAGTACAATTCAGCCATTTCACCACCACCCTCGGCTGAATCAATTCTAGGAGCAGGCGGTTGGGCTAGTCCAAATGGATCTGGGCCAAATAGGGTAAAAGTCAATCCTGCCAGAGGATTAAAGAACTTGAGAGAATCGCCCCTCTCTGGAATAGCCACCTTAACCTTTTCCCAAGCTTCAAATGTCCCCGTTTTTGCTGCCCTGAGGAAAGATTCATACGATTCTCTATCTGGCTCGCCTAATTTGTTATGAATTAATCCTTTACTGTAATTAGCAATATAGGTACGATGGCCATTCTCACGGTAATCATCTTCCTCACCATTGTTTCGGTGATCAGGCCATTTTACATTTTCACCATAGGTCCTTTCAGCAGCTCTTTTGCGTATCTCAAAACCCATTCGTTTACGCTCTGATTCACTCATTGGAAGCATAGTTGTAGAGTCTCCTCTTCCTCCGCTTCCTCCTTTATCCCATGCAAAGGCAGATTGAGTATTACCATTACTTCTATTTCCCATTTTAAAAAGGCCCATTCCGCCTAGCACAACACCTGTACCGCCCCAAAATAAGGCTTTTAAAAAGTCTTTACGTGTTATACTATTGTCTGACGTATTATTCTTGTTATCTGGCGTATTATTGTTGTCTGACACTCCTTGGTCAAATGAAAAGACGATATAAAAGCGTTATTATTAATTGCTAATAATATTTTTCACACTGTATAGTGACAGTAGATAGATAATATACATATTACTGTCTTTATTTTAGCTTTGTTTCCAAATTAGGCAACTACGATATTTTTCATAATATTCCCACATCATCATTACAAATGACATTAAAACAGAAAATTAAAGGGCAACAAAAATAATTGTATAGTTATTCTGGTTTTGTTGAATCTTCTCAGTGTTGACAAAAATGCGGTTGAAATAGTGCAATAAGCGAGATCAAGGCTTTACCTAAGGAATAACTAATGGTTTAGGTTAGTTGGCTGGTTCTATAGCACTTGCTATATCTATTATCTGTATCTATCTCTTGATTTTATTCTAAAAGTAAACTTACCGCGCGTTATTCTTATGCTTTAGTGTGGCTTTTATTAATTTCTGTTTCTATGGCTAATCTGAGTTGTTCATCATCTTTATTGGTATAATCAATTCCTAGTGTATCAGCAATAGATTCCAGCTTTTCTCTACTTGCAGCTGCATTTGTTGTTGTTGATGAGGAAGATGAGCCGGTTCCAGCATTTTTAAGTTCATGAAGTTCTCTTTTTGCTTCAATTCTAGCCTTTTCAAATTCTGAAGTAGCTTTACCGAAACCTCTAGCAAGGTCTGGAATTTTCTTTGCACCAAAAATGACAACTACAACGATTATAACAATAAATATCCACTCAAATCCAGAAGGTATCATCTGCATCATCATATTCAAAGGCATGATTTCCATTCAACATTGATATTAAAAGGAATAATTTAAGGCTTTTCCTTAATACACTTTATACAATTTCAAGTGTTTTCTTCTTCTCTCTTCTTCTAATTGCCAGCATACCTAAAAGATATATTGAAATCATAGGCAATGCAATAAACCACATAGTAATTCCACTACCATCAGGAGTTATCAATGCACCAAAAATCACCAAAATTATAGCGGCATACCTAAAGTTCTTTCTCCAAAATTTCGAATCAACTGCACCTGTCAGAGATATAGCATACATTACAACAGGAAGCTCAAAGGCAATTCCGAATCCTAAGAAGAATTGCAATACAAAAGAGATAAATTCATTGATATTAAGAAACGTCTCAACACCTATCGCCTCACCGTAATCATATAGAAAATTAAGTGTATATGGTATTACCAGAATATAAGAAAATGCAATACCTATGATAAATAAAGATACAGTAGGAGCAAACACATTCAGTACTCCAATTTTCTTTGTATGCTTTCCAATTGCAGGTGAGATAAATCCATATATTTCTTTGACAATTATTGGCATAGAACCAATAATGCCAATTAAGAGTGAGACATATACATTAGCGAAGAATGCTTGACCGGGAGCTGTTTGGATTAGTTTTACCTCTGATGGAAGCAGTGTATTTTGCATATATTTGGTAACCTGAAGAGCAAAATTTCCAAAGGGATCAGGATAAGGATAATATAGTTTTAAATTGTTGGCATTGTTATTATTATTATCACCACCATCTAAATCAATTGTAATTGGTTTTATCCCTATACTCATAGAAAAAACAGTAATAATTACAAGAGAAATTACAATACGGAGTATTCTTGAGCGTAGCTCATTAATATGCCCAAATATAGACATCTCTGAAGACATGATTTCGATTAACAAGTAAAGAATATATTATTGAAATATAATAGTGTGTCGCTGTTATATCTTATCAAAATTATTATTGGCAAGGATGTTATAGTATAATAACAAGTTCTGCAACAACAATCTTTTCTTCTATACTCTATATTGTAAAAAAAGAACCTGTTTTTCTTGACAGAACCCTTATGCTTTTCATCATCATTTTCATCAGCATCATCATAATAGTCTTCTTCTTTTCTTCAATCTGACCTAACATAGAAAAGGCTCATCATAACAGCAAATGAAAATAATTGCAGAATGGGATTATAATATAATTATTATATACTTTATACTATGCATATAATAAGATACTCCCTCTGTGTTTGTGATATATATACTGGGAGAGATAGAGCGACACGATAATAAAAGATGAGCTGATGATGGTGAACTCAATTTCTATATTATATGATTTCTACATATTTTGCATTAAATGAGAGTTTTTAGATTAAAAAGAGCATAAAATATGTGCCTTTTAATAGTTAAAATTGTTAAGGCATTCTTAAATATAGACTATTGCCTTGGATAATATGGTGATTTAAAGATCTGAAGACGAAGGCATCGTCATCATCATTATATTCTTATATCTTTCGTATTAATCCGACTTTAATTAAATATACAATTGTACCATCGATACCTCTAATAATAATAGCGATTCTATCTACCAATCCTAATACTTGGATAGCATCAGACGTTGATCATTTTTACTTTGAGATCATTGCAGTAATATTCGCGTCGATAGTGGCATTCTACTGCATAACACGTGCTTATACACTAAATGATAAATACACTCTTTTTATTGGTATAGGATTTCTTACAAGTGCTTTAATTGATTTGATGCATGCTATAATCTCATACAATGCTATGGATGATCCACTTTTTCTCGGATATTTTATACCACAGACCTGGTTTGCAGGAAGGACATTTATCAGCGCTATGATCGTGATAGCAATCACAAGGTTTGCCATAATACCAAAAGATTCTCAACAGCTGTCCGGCAAAACATTCATAGCTTATTTATCTCTAATTGTCATTTTGGCAGTAAGTGTCTCTATTCTCTCATTCCTTACAATATTTCCAGGCGTACTAATTGATTTTCCTTTACATAGACCATATGAAATTCCTTCACTAATATTATTTTCAATCGCTTTAGTATATTTTTACAAAAACCAGCTTCATCGCAGAAATGATGTGTTTTATAAAGGAATCCTAGGTTCACTAATAATTGATATTTTCGCTCAAATTATAATGTCTTCTTCCCTTACGTTTTTTGAGTCTGGACATAATGTAGCTCATATACTCAAAGATACAAGTTATTTTGTTATAATTATTGCACTTGCATTATCAAGCGTACAGTACAACAAGAGATTGAGAGAAAGAGAGAAAGAAATTCGTGTTCAATATGATAAACTAAAAGAAGCAGACAAAGCCCAGAGGGAGTTTATCAATGTGGCAGCTCATGAATTACGAACTCCTATACAGCCAGTACTTAGCTTATCGGATATTCTTCACTCTAAAATAAAGGATAGCAAACAACGTGAATTATTAGATGTTGTAATTAGA
The DNA here is from genome assembly GCA_035639375.1 of Nitrososphaeraceae archaeon. Lineage (GTDB taxonomy): Archaea > Thermoproteota > Nitrososphaeria > Nitrososphaerales > Nitrososphaeraceae > JAJNBK01. The sequence continues at coordinate 3,251 of DASQYF010000274.1, read as the reverse complement.
AATGCAAAACGATTACAGCGTCTTTCTGAGGATATATTGGATGTGACAAGAATCGAAAGTCAGTCACTAATACTAAACAAGGAGCAATTCAATTTAAATGACGTAATATCAAATGCCATACAAGACCATAAAAATGAAATTGAAAAAACTAATGGCAACTTAAAACTCTTATACAAAAGTAATGATTATGAGGACGATAATATTTTTGTTGAAGCAGACAGAACAAGGCTGAGTCAAGTTATTTCTAATCTAATAAGAAATGCCATTAAATTTACAAAAGAAGGTATCATATTGATTACTGCAAGAAAAGATAATAGTAATAATAGTAATAACCAAGTCATTATTAGTGTAAAAGATACTGGTTCTGGTATAGATCCAGAGATTTTGCCAAGACTATTCTCAAAGTTTGCTACAAAGTCTTTTGAAGGCACTGGATTAGGATTGTTTATCTCAAAGAGTATTATTGAAGATCATGGTGGCAGAATATGGGCTGAAAATAATCCTGATGGAAAAGGAGCTACATTTAGTTTTAGCATTCCAATAATTTCTGCACGACAAGCAAACATAAAATTAGTAGATTATTCATACGATAATATCACATAGAAAGAAGAAGATTTGCTGATGGACTACTGCTTTAATGCTACCTGTAACAATGGTTGATTATTATTATTATTATTATTATGATCAGCCCACTGCTAGTTTAAACATTGATGAAGTTAGAAGACAATAAGTTTAAACTCTATTAGTATAATGACTTGCTAAAAAGACATTGATATCAATGGATAAGATTTAAACCCCTTGACTTTAGTATTGGTAGTGATCACCCACCTATGATTTATTAGATCACATGCTGTATTGGTGGATACTGATACACTTCCTTCAAAATTGGATCTTATGCACGCTCTCATTAAGGCTGAATTCTCTAGATGGGGTGGCAGCCAATTAGATTCTTTATCTTTTCCAGGGCTATCATGCTATATGTAGATGTCATGTGAACTATCATCATTGTACTTTAGTCCAGGAGTAACGAGCTCCTATAGAGTAGCGATTTATCAGATTATCTACAAGATAGAAACGTTTTTGTACATTGTAAGAGCCCAAAACGCATCTACTGGAAGAGTCTGTCCAGGATCAAAATGTATTACGTAATTGTCCATCCCCGTTAGATTCTGACCATGATTATCAGTTAATGCGGAAGGACAAACAGCCTCTTTCAGCGAGTTACCGAAAAGTCCGAATTTTGCTATTGCTGCATGCAAAAGATAGTCAGTCCCATAAACTCCCATCTCAATTTTGCCTTTCCCTCCACTTATTGTCAAACCTGGAATATTCCATCCATTTACATTCGCATCCAATTCCCTTACTCTTGCATCTATAAGTTAGTTTCTCACCTTTCATTATTGCATTTTCCAATGCCTTTCTAACTGTATCATTCGTTACTTCTACAGAGGCATGTTGCCAGGGTATGCCTATGGTTTCAAATTGGCCACTACCTGCGAATCGCCTTGAGCTGTGTATTGTCAACTATATCTTTTCTAATTTCATCGAAGATTTTGATGCCAGTCTTAGGTATTAAAGCTGGATCTGGTGCTACTGGAATCTCTTTCGAAGCATTTGTTCCTGATCCTCCCACTACAGATGATAATGTAGAATTTGTTGTTGGATGAAGCTCCCTCACTCCCAAGATAGAAAGTGGAGATAGAACAAATTTACCTTGGATTGAATGAATCGTGCTTACACCTTCTGGATCTTTTACTAATGTACAAATTGCTATAAGGCCATCGTTACTTGGAGCCTTTATTTCTTTCATTCCAGATAGTATATTTCCAGCCCAGTTTGGCCCAGAAATAAGATATGTACCTGTACCTCCGGTAATATCATTCGTCTTTACTGCCTATGTAAAGAAAGTAATTTCAGTACCATAGATGAATTGCAATGAATAAATCTATCTGATATCGGAGAAACTTGGGATACAAGGGCTTCATTCTTTAAATCATAATAACGAACAGAATACAAGGTGTCAACATTGGGACTGACGAGATCCGTGAAATTAGCATCTGGAAAAACCTTGAAATGATTTAGTGTGTTTTTACTGACTTAATAAATCCATTTCCTTATTACTTTCTCATTATAAATAATACATACACAACCGCGAAAGGTATTGCAGCTAATATAAATGCAGGAAATCTATCTAGTATAGATGAAAGTGCAAGCTCCAAACCAAGGAATAATGTAATGCCAGCAGGAATCAAACCAAATACAATAAATCTATGACTTCTTATCTTAAACTTGTGTAGATCTTTGTACGGATATTGTATATGATGATAGACTACAGGCATTACAAAAAGTGAAGCTGCTATCGTTATAGAAAAAAGAGAAAAAAGTAAAATTATTCTATCTTCTAAAGAAAAGTCTGTAGGAGTGTTTATAGATATCTCCAACAAAAAACCAAACAAAATACCTGCAAAGGTAGTTAATAATGCACTCTCTTTTAGTATTGTATCATAGTCTTGGGAGAGTCTATCTTCTTTTCTTGTTGCATCATCGTCATTATGATCGAACAAAATGTATCTTTATACCAATAGAATTAAATGTTAACTAAGGTTTCAGTTACAAAGCTTATGGAAAACCATATTTTTAAATTAGTATCTCTACTTATGCTGTATCAATACATGATCACTTAATTCATCTTCTGTCTTAAACTTTGATTCATTACATAAATCGCAGAGATAGATGGATGATACATTATCTGGAGTTAATTGTGTTGTATTCATAGTGGCAGTAATAGTAGTAGAAGCAAACCTATACGAAGGCCTAGTATATCTTGACGGAATCATTGTAAGCTCTGGATAATACTTTGTTGTATATATAGGGTAGTCCTTTACATAATATCTTGATGGATCAGGGACGACTATATCATCTATCTGATATTTCCTTATGACTTCTTCCTCGGTTATCTTTAACCACAATACCTTTCCATCCCATCCTTCCACTTTGCTTATGGGAATATAGTAATAATGTATATTTACAAAACCTCTTTTAACTACGATAAAATCTCTACTGACTGCATCAATGTCTCCGATATCTACATCATCACTCGTATACACTGATTCATCTATCAATGATACCCACGTTTTTTTGGTTGTTTCGTCAGCTGATGACTTCATTGTAACAGCGATAGGATCAGGAATATTTATAGAAGGAGCAATTATCTGCAAATATATGCAATCACAACTACAATATATATAATT
>DASQYF010000273.1:0-2257 GCA_035639375.1 Nitrososphaeraceae archaeon | reverse complement strand
AGAAATTAGATGTGTAAATGGCAAATGTGAATCAATATCTTCATCGGTCACGAACCAGTTTCCTTAGATAGGAACAAAAGAATAATAGTAACAACTGCTACTGATCATTACAAACTTTTTTGAATAGACGTAAATAGGGTATTATTATTTATTTCAAAGAAAATATCAAGAACGTTTCAGAAGAAGCGTTTAATTATAATTTTTAAAGCATATATAATTTCATCATCTTCTTTAGCTATTTAAGAACGGCTTAAAATTGAACAGTTGAAGATCTTATGAGACTCCTCGGTGTAACATAACATATCATAAAAAAGGGATCATAGATAACGGTAAATAAACTTGTTAATGATACATATTATTATATATATTTATTATCTTTAGACAATTTTTTCATATGACGAAATTAAGGCCACGCACTATTTTTTGCATACTATAACCAATATGCCTAAAAATATATCATTTTCTTCTTGCTACTATTGTATATGTCTCTTCTACATACCATCGGATAGTATCTTTAAACTTCGACCACCAGTCAAAAAATATATCGGCAGTTTCAGCTTCGAATAACAAAAAACCATTATATTCGGTACCCCATGCACGGACATATTCGCCTAAAAGATCATTACCAGAAGATAAGCTATTCTTCGATCCATTCAATTCATCTTTAGCTCTCTTTGTCTCTTCTTCATTCATTGCTTTAAAACGATAAAATACTAAGAAGCCAGCAGTAGCCATATGCATTAATAAAAACTCATTATTTAAATGGCTTTAATCTAATTAAATCATTATCTAGCTTATTCTATAAATACAAAAAATTCTTATATGAGACAAAGAATCAGATTGTCACAACATTGAATGTTATTTCAATGATCGTTTTGTTTTCCTTCTACGAGTAGTACTTTTAGAAAATAGCCTGAGTATTGTTCCAACGCAGAGCATTTTTATCTCTGTAGATGCTCGGAATAAAATAGTCTCATTATCGTCATTAATGAACGAAGAACAAAATTATTATCCGTTTGAGATAATATGCTGCTATTCTTTAATTTCTCCACAATAATCACAGCGACTTTTATTTACTAGCCCTCAGATACAACACCTAGAGTTAGTTTTCATTTATTATTTAATGAATATTAATAGTAATTTGATTATCTTTTGTTTCCTTTTGAATCTTAGATAACATGTATCCTAGAGATCTAGCTTGATTGAAAGGTTTAATAAACATCGCTGATATTTTCTATTTACATTTAAGGCCCACTTTGAGATTTTGAATATTTTCCTTCATCTTCTCAACATATCCGATACCTGCTTTTTGTTCCTGCTGATCTATACCTTCCAATGGACTCAGAATCAGGACTTTGCCATTAGGAACTTCTTGAGCGATAACATTTGCTAAACGTGGATCAAGCAAGTCTTCAGAATAGATCGTATCTATTCCAATAGTCCTTGCTATCTCTATAGTTTCTTGTATCCTTTGTGGTAAAATTTCGCCTGCGGAAGAAATTGTTTCATGTATGCTGTGTTGAGTCAGATTGTATCTATGAGCAAGGTAATTAAATGCGTTGTGAAAAGATATGAACTCCCTCTTTTCGCAATCAGACAATTCTGATCTTATAGATGCGTCTAGAGAATCAAGTTCTGCCACAAATTTTCTAGCATTTTCAGAATAGTATGCTGCATTATTTGGATCAATTTTTATCAATCCATCCCTAATGTTTTCAACCTGTTTTTTTGCAAGAATAGGATCCAACCATACGTGAGGATTAACCGGTTCTGCTGCCACTTCATTGGTATCATGCTCATCTACACGGCCGTCATTACTATTACTAACTTTATCACTGTTATTTTTGGTTAAATTTAATCCTTGACTGCTGTCGACTACAAATTTGGCATTAATCTTCTTTATCCATGATCCCTCAAAACCAGCACCATTGTAGACTAGCATATTCGCTCTTTGTGCATTCTGTATCTGTTGTATGGTAGGCTCAAAGTCATGTGGTTCGACACCCACTGGAATTAGAGTTGAAACTTCAACCCTATCGCCGCCAACCTTCTTGACAAATTCGAATATGGGATAAAACGAAGCAACAACTTTTAATTTACTAACTGTATATGACTCTTTTGACATTGCAATTGCACTAGTATTGCTATTGGTTCCTATAATAGGCGTGTTAGTTGAAGCCATTATTGTAGAAGTATTAAAGCCTAATGAAATGCAGAGACTAGCGCATATTACTAAATTACTAAATCTATTCATAGG
>DASQYF010000272.1:0-3526 GCA_035639375.1 Nitrososphaeraceae archaeon | reverse complement strand
CCAATCAATGTTTCTGGTTGGCATTTATATCATAATTTTGAATATGAGGTAGACTGACTTGATTTAATTAAAAATGCTAGTTCATATTTATAGCCATTTTGTCCTTTATGAGACACTCATCTTGTGATGAATAGCTGCAAGTTACACTAATCAGGATGTAAATTAAAGATCGGTCTAAAGTATTTTCTTATATCTTTTGGTAAGAATTCACATGATAATTCTGCTGCTCTCTGTTGTGTTATTTGTGCAGTATTCCAATCTGTTTTTCCCTTAGTCTGATATTCAGAATGAAGTTGACGAAATTTTAAGAGAATTTCCTTATCTATTCTGTCGCCAATGTTATTTATTTGAGCCATTTTCGTTTTTGTCGTATAGTATGTTTTAATTCACCTTTTTAACTTTTGGTAAAAATTGCTTTTTTCTTTTTTATAGTTAAAAGTTTTATTTATTGCTAATGAAAAAAAGGGTGCCAGGATTTATGAGTTTGTAGATCCATACTATTGTTTTTTCATGTAATATAGCGCTGGTTAATAAATTAGGTGTTAGATATAATAAAATAACAAGTGTATGGATGTACTAGAAACATCCACGGAGAAGGTTAATAGACGGTTTTGCATATTATTCTTGGCTGTTGTCTGACACTACGCCCACGATAAGGAGAACCCCTTGTTGAGCTGAGATTTAGCAAACTATCTTAGCTCAGCAAGGCTTCATATTTCGTGTTGTATACGATATACTATTATTAAAAAAATAGCACAAGACATAAGATGAGGCTCGGAAGAGGCAAACATGAATCAGAGACAATTGAGAACCTTTGACATTAAAAAGCTTCTTCCGAGTCTCTCTTTTCTCCGTTCTTAATCATAATACGTCATCCTGAGCTTTATCAGTTTCGAATTAGTTAAATGAATAGAACAAACGTGCCATGAGTTAACATCTTAAAAAGAGCTTTTAAGTTAACAGAACCATTTCTATATATGTATATATATGAATCGTTCATATTACGTTACGCTTCAAACCTCATAACAAAACTATCATTAGCTAGTTTATATCCTAATTTTTCATAGAATGTCTTATTCTTTTCTGAGCAATATAATAATATTTTTTTGCATCCTTCTTCTGAAACAGCGTGCTTAGTAGCATATGTTACAAGCTTAGATCCTATTCCTAAACCTTCGTACTCTTTTCTTATAGAAACATCTTCTATATATCCAACACGCATGCCTCTATTGATAAATTTTGGTTCTATAAGTAATGTAGTTGTTCCTACAATCTTGCCGTTTTCTTCTGCAACAAATATAATATGTAATGGATTAGATTTTATTTTTTGCAATATCTGTTTAGCATACTCATTATCAATATCTGCCGTGACTAAATTATCTAAGACTTCTAAAAATCCTTTATCTAGATCTTCAAATTCAATCTGCCGCAGGCTTATCAATATTATCAAGGATAATATGAGATAGGTTAGATAAAATTCATTTTCTCAATTCATTATGATGTCTAGTTGCTATGTTTTTTATTTTTGGTGTTTGAATCTATGGTAATTCAGTATACCGAATTATATGCCTTTAATATCCATTAATTTTATTATTATTATTATTTGCATTTTTAGATGGATATGTAAATTATGATAATAGATTGAGTTTCAAATCTTATCTTTGCAATTAATAAATACAATATTGTTTGCTTTGTCTTAATGAAAGATGTCTTAACTTCTTACTGGTTTAATTATAAGATGTCTACTATAGAATTTGGAGACAGATCAAAAGAAGAAGCGCAAAAACACATACTAAAAAGCAAATTTGCTATTGCTACTATTCATGATATTAGTCCAAAATATACTGATAAAGTATTTCAATTAGCTGATGAACTTGAGAAATTAAATATAAAATTCAATTTTGCAGTAATACCATGGTATAATAAACAACAAGATTATGATATTAGAAAAAATTCTGAATTTGTAAAACGGATTTTAGACTATAATCAGCCAGTTGCATTACATGGACTATATCATGAAAGTGGTGGCAAGATAGAACATTTTAACGATTTCAGTTTCGACGATTCAAAAAAAGAATTTAAAAAGGGATTAGAAATGTTATTTGAAGTAGGAATAAATAATGTAAATACATTTGTTCCTCCCACTTGGTCTATTAACAAGCATACTATAGAAGCATTAACCGAAGTTAATTTAGACATTATCGAAACTGTTGATGAAATATTATTAATGAACAAAAACCTAAGACTGCATTCAAATCTCTTAAACTGGGATCAAGGCTCTAAAGAAGTAAATAGAGCTTTCCTTAGAATAAATAAGCGTATATATAAACAAAAAGTTATGGGAAATACTCAATTAATAAGATTTGCAATTCATCCAAAAGATCCTGATCAAGCATTAGCAGATCAGAAAGAGATGATAGAAGGATTAAAGGATGTAAACTACAATTTTCTATGGTACGGCGACATTGAAAGATTATTTGGATAATATGTTTATATTCTAATCAGAAAATTCTATTATTGCAAAAATTCAAGACTCTTATTAGTTTAGATATATATAAATAGTAATACAACTCTTTGATACGAGGCTAAATTATTTTACTTTATTCATCATTTTTATTTCCCATGTCAAATTCTTTTGGCATTGAACTTACAATTGATTCTAATTCTTGTATAATACTTGATATTGATTTTACCTCTGTTACTGGCCTAACAGTGCGTTCCACAAGGGGCATAGATGGTAACAAAAAGAGAATTCGCTGAAGCTCTTCATTGGACTCAACATCCCACAAAGATATTCCTCCAGGAGCGTCAGCAAAAGCATATACAAATTTAAGTTTATTCTGAGTTTTTAGATCTTCGTACATTTCAAATGTCTGTTTGATCATTGTTATTTGAGCTAAGGCAATGTCTGGTTTTACAAATTCAAGCTTTAAACGATCAATTACAACAAATAGCAACTTTTAATGTATACAGTTTGATATACATTATATATTTTATCAGTTTATGGATTCCTAATGGCTCATATTTCATACTCTCCAAAGTAGGTTAATTTAACGAAGTTTAGTAGCAATAATGAATTTAGTTACAAGTGGTATTGCATAAGTGAATGCTATTAGATTTGAAGAACAGATAAAAAGAAAATAATATTGATTTATCTTCTTCAGACAAAGATGATAATAATAATAATAATAGTAATGTATCAATGAAGAATCAAATAATAAGCTTACGACGTGAATAAACAGGAAGAACGAGACGAGGAACAAACACTAAAAAGAAACTAGATAAGTAACTGAACAGGACTATAACAGACCTTAATAATTTGTTCTTTCATCATTAACTAAAATCTTTTGTTTATTTGCCCCAAGTAAGAAACATAATGATAACTGACACACCCATTATCACAATAGTGGTCCATCCAATCACATTAGATATTGTTCCATTAGTTCTACTTTGCAGTATTTTTTTATCATTAGCAATATTCATGATTGCAATAAGAATTGGTACAGCTACAACTCCATTAATAACA
>DASQYF010000271.1:0-2833 GCA_035639375.1 Nitrososphaeraceae archaeon | reverse complement strand
CCTTATGAGACGCACATAAATCTTTTTCAATGATCATTTGAGGGGATTAAGCTTTTGGAGTGTATCCATAATTGGATTGCTTGAATCTTTTTCTGCTTGGTTATTATTAATATTATTATTATTATTATGCTAGCAGTCTTGAACTTCTCTCCAAATGTATCACGTTTAATATAGCTAGATAAAATCATCAATAAAGAGAAAGAAGGGCCGGTTAATTTCTCTTTTTATAATATTACTATGTTAATACCATCAACAGACTATGCTGGCGGAGATGTTGAGAAATTCTATTCTCGATAAAACACCCTTTAGACTTAAAAAATATAAAGAAGTTGGTTGTTACAACTTTTTGAATAGGCCTCCTTCTTCTCCTTCTCCTTCTTCTTTTCCTCTTGCTACCTGTCCATTCTTATTTTTAATTACTACTCCAATCTCCACCAATGGTTTTTCTCCGAGTGCTCTTTCTATTGCTTTGTTGCTTAGTTCAATTGCTTGATCGATACTCATATCTGCAGTATATTCTCGTTGAATTATATCCAATGCGGTATCTGATGATTGCCCTATTGCAAATCCTGAGCCTCTAAAAAAAGTTCCGCTCGGATCCACTTGGTACAACTGGACTCCAGTTTGATCCTCTCCTGCAATTATTATTGAGGCTGCTTGGGGTCTGACTGCATATATGGTATAGTTGTGTAAGTAGGAACCAATATGCTTTGCAAGCGAGCTTATATCTATTGGACTTTCAAATGTAAGTCTATGCTTCTGTGCTTCTAATCGTAGCTCATCAATTAGTTGCAAGATATCGCCTATGTATCCTGAGCCTGTGGCTCCTACATGTCTATCAATTGTAAATACCTTTTCAGCCGGGTCCACTAAAGCTTTAGTCGGCTTAATATGACTTGAGAGTAATGCAAACTTTGGTGTTTTAATTCCTATTGTAGTTGAACCTCTGTTGACTGCTTCTAATGCACTATCTACTAATACCAATCTGCCTCCAGGTCCATAGTAATAGGGATATCTGCTGCTTCCAAATCCAGAGTTAGATGTTGGTCCTGTCATACCATTCTCTGACATTTCTATTTAGCCGCCTCCACTACTAACAGGTTGGGAATCATTAATACATCTATACCATTTCCAGAGCCCGGGTCTCGTTCCATTGCTGCTGCTACTGCTTTCCTTGCAATTTCTTTAGCTTCTTCATTAGTGATTTCCTTATGATATAAGCTTTCAAGAACCCCATAAGCTATTGGAGAACCAGAGCCGGAAGATGCAAAATCTTCATTAGTTATCGCACCACTCATATCTGCTACATACACATGTCCACCTTCTTGATCGACACCTGCAACCAATAATTCTACAAAGTATGGTTGGTAATTCTTTAGGCCGGAATATGCCAAATTTGCAATAAGTCTTGTAGATTCCTTTACTGTTAGCATAAATCCCCTTCTTAACTCCAACAACTTTCTTTCTGCTTTTGCAACTTTAATCAGATATTCTGCATCTGATAGCTGACCAGCTATTGCTATGGCCAAACTATCATCGATCTTTGAAATTTTCTGCGTTATCTTGGAACCAATAAAGAATCCTTTACTCGCTCTTTTGTCTGATCCAAGTACAACACCTTCCTTAGTTTTGATACCAACTATTGTTGTCATTTTTACTTGTATTATATATAGAAATACTGAAATTAATTGACTAGTAATTTAAGATATAAGTCACAGTCGGAGAAAAAAGCGGATAAGCTCACTAGTTATTTCATATCGAGTGTCAAGATGCAGCTATTACCACTGTGCAACCATCTATTAATTGTAAAAATATCAGAATAACTGACCTGCCATTGATGCTTTGCTGCTGTTAATATATTATAATCAATTCAATTTGGACTTATTCAATGCAACTCAAAGTTTGCATTCATGATTCTATGCATTCTCTCTCTTTTTGTGACTTCATAGTCAAACTCAGATAGATCTATTGAAAAGTAAATAAGCACTCTTTTGCTAATTGAATACCTTACTTGCATAGTCATGCACATCTTTGCCTGTACAATAAGACATATGCACTTGATGTTGTGAGCAGACCCAACAGGCAGAGTATAAAGCGATATTCCATTGAGGATAGCTGCAATATGAAGTATATCTGAATCATTATTCGCTACTATCATTTCTCTCTTTGTTTTTCATTATGTATATCTTATAATACAAATACTATCTAAAAAAGTATATATTTCAATAGTTTGTTATTGATAGACAAGTGAGCCGTATACCACTCCAAAGTTTAAGCAAACTACATAGAGAGATTGACGACCTACCCAAAGTACAAGCCTTTCTCTCTTCCATAAGAAGAAACAGTGCCAAAACTGCGATAGGGTACAAGACAAGTCTTGTATACTTCCAAGGGTTTGTATCGAGTCGCTATAATCATACACTAGAGAGCATATTGCAGGTCTTTTCAGTAGGAGAAAAAGAACAAAAACGAAGTTTGGTTGATGTTTATGAAGTCTTAGAAGGGTTTATCGCTTTTATGCAACAAGAAAAGAATGTTAATGCATCCAGCCTAAACCAATATCTGAATGGTATAAGATCTTATCTTGCATATTATGATGTTTATGTAATTCCAGCCAAATTCAAAAGAAAAGTTAAAGTCCCAAAGGTTTACAGCGAAGAAGAACAGCCTCTAGATGTCAAAGATATCAGGACAATACTTTTGAATTGCCACAACCGTAGGCTTAAGGCTTACCTGCTGGTATTGGCTAGTGCCGGTACCAGAGCTGTAGAAACATGTGCTATAAGACTAAGAGATATTGATTTTTCCACAAGGCCAACAAAAATACATATCA
>DASQYF010000270.1:0-24220 GCA_035639375.1 Nitrososphaeraceae archaeon | reverse complement strand
ATTACAAGAGGGGATACCCAACACATGCCGGAGAGATATCTCAAACAAACCTAAAGAATCCCAAATGATGTCCAAATGCTCTTCAACATCGCTATTACCAGTTGAATAATCAATCGATTATGTCATAGTGATAATAATGTATGTAGTGAGCTGCAAACTTTAAAGACAGCGCGACATTTCTTTGATAGTATACATCATTCTTTACAAAATATATGCCTTGTTTGTAGTTAGTAGAAGGTAATTATTACATACAATATAGAATGAGCATATAAAATAATACGGTATTCCTTATCAATTGCGTGTTTCTGTCTATTCTAATGTCTACAAAATTAATACTGATGGACTTTACCATTATCGTGGCATTTTCACTTATAGCAACAACAACAGTAGTTGGTAGCAGGATACGACTCAGCCAGCACTAGCCAAAATATCTAGTTCAGAAGGGAACAATCAAAACCAAGAAGAGGAAGATAAGGATATATATAAAGAAGAGCCAGAACCAGAGCTAGAGGATAATGATGATTCAACTATCTTTTGGGATATTGAAGATGCACAAAATAGCGGCCAAGATAATGAGCAGCCCTTCGACTTTGAAGGCAATATGTTTGATTTAGAATGAGTGCTGATGTAGAAATAAATTATTATTAATTATCCGATGATGTATGAAAATTGGACTCTGACAAGCCCTGAGATGCTATGTATTCCCTATATTAGATGAGTAGTAATATCAATAATCTAACAAATAACTCCTTTAGTAAGATATGGATGAGTAATGCTCAGGCGTCTATTAAACAAATATTCTAATTTCAGACTATAACTAGCTTGATGCCTTTGAGTCAAAAAAGCAACAGGATTATGAACAACTGAACACATTTACAAACAAGGTTCGACTACATTTAATCTATCCTATTTGCAGAGTCAATTGTGTTCTAAATTATGTGAAATTTGTTTTACAAGCTACTGGCTCTACTAACCGCAACAGTCACAATATTAAATTACGGGATACTACTAATTCATACAATTACCATCGCTACTAGCAGTAAAACAGACTCTCATAGATATGGCAGCAAGCATAGTCATACTATTATCAATAAATCTAATAGTTCCAAACTCTATTAATGCTGAACTAAAAATAATAATAATAATATTATAATAATAATTCAGTCTATCGTTATACGAAAAGTATTGATGCGTCCGAGAAAACCACCAAAATAATAGTCTGAAAGTTGCTATAGCCTTGCCAAACTTCTTGGATCATCGTACTTTGTATGACATAAACAAGAAGAATGAATATAGCATTACTGCCTAGATTGATCTGAGTTTAGCACAATATTGAATGTTCCAAGATAGAATTGCCCATCGTTTTTAGTCAGATTGAGCATCAGATGCTCTCCAGTATTGTTTTGCATCAGGCCGTCGGTTGAGGCTCCTTTGTAGATCCCATCCTCTTCATTTCTCATGTCGGGAGGTCCATGATTACTGTATGGAGGTTGTGTGTGCACTTGTTCGTTGATAGAATTGTTAAGGTAAAACTGTGATGTCCACTCCAAAGTTTTCTCTGATCCCTCGAAGGTCCTGACCTTGGCGTGTATATGGATGGCTCTTCCCTGATACCAGCCTGGATAAATAGTAGTAAAGTGAACAGTCCCATTATCGTCTGTCAGTTGGTATCCACGAAGGAACTTCTTTCCTGCAGTACCAGCATCCTGAACGCCTGAATAGACACCCTGAGAATTGGCATGCCAGATGTCTACTTGTGCTCCACTAAGAGGGATACATGAGCCAGTATCTACGTCATAGACATGAAGTACAAGACGCAATGGGATACCTTCTTGCATTGAACCATCTAAGGGATCCGACCTGATGTCAGAACGATTGGGCATATAATCAACAAAGTACGGGCCTTCGATTTGTTGCGGCGTGCCTTCTTCTTCAATTAAAGAGGGTGTAAGTGCGCATGTCTGGTTTGTTGACGAGCTGATTTGAGCCGCAGATAGCTCCGGAGATAGTTGTCCCAACTGTCCAGAAAAGGGTCCAGGAGATCCCGTCACTTGGTTCGATGACGTGGTTTTGTTGATTGTAGGAAAAATGCCAGCCGGAATTGACTGAGCAGAAGCTATGTTAGATGCTAATCCTGACGATGATGCTGTAATAAGAACAATCAGTCCAGATAAGGACAATGCAACGACAGTTAGGATAATTCTGTTGTTTTTTATTATTATTGTGCTATGAGTCGTTTTATCATCTTTTAGAGGCATCTATAATCATACCATTGTATATGTATTTAAAAATACCATCATAAACATGATTATTACTCGAATCAGGTCTTGCGAGATGAAGCTGTAATAACAGAATATAATTTCGCATTCTATTATTCTTCGTATTAATAATTTAAGAATTTACATGATATATATAGATACATAGAGATACATAGACAAAGAGAGAAAATACATCCATAAGAGCTTATACTATTACATAGCAGAGGGAGCTACTACTGAAATAGCAGGAATATCACATCTTGTAATGGCATATAATGGGATTGTTATAGGTGATTCAGCTTTTACTATGTTCTGTATCACATATAGAATAGCTCAGTTATTTTTGATATTGCCCATGGTATAACGATGCGAAAGAATGTGGTAATATATTGGAATAAAGGGTTCAATTGTGCTAACGATTGTCTATGTAGTGAGAAGAGTACCAAATGCAATTACTAATGGAACGGCATTAACTGTTTATGGAACGGGCATAGCTATAGGGATATTTGAAGTTGCTTTTATAATAATGACTGCTTTGATAATAGTCAAAGGAAGAAGAGTACAGACAAGCCAAAGAGAAGAGCTACGATAATTGAAGTCCAAATTACAAATCTTGTTTCTTTTATTTCATGACATGTATTAGAGTTGAATTCTACGTAAACTATAACACAGCGCCGACTTTTATTATTTGTTGTTTATAGTATTGTGAATACTAGTAATCGGAAATTAGGATAGTCATTCACATATACACTATCTGGTGAATCTCGTGCTACCTCATGGGTCATCAGATACTTTCTTGACAGCCGCCTTTTGAACCCCAACCCAAGAGAAAAGGATACCGTCAGTCCTTTTCCTCCATTGGTAGTATACTCTACTTAGTAGTATACTGATGAAATATGGCCGTCTACTACTAAAAGAAAACAATGGCTGCAAACATCATCATTATAATGATAACAATTAATGAAGGAGACGACCTGACATCTCTTGAGGCATGTAATTACCAGAATTTGCTACGAGGATATAAATGTCATAAAATCACCTATCAATTTCTGACAAATTGGCAGAGTCTATCTTTTTTATTTTCCATTATTACTTTACAGAATTTTACTATCACAGCCAAAAGCGCTGATTTAGTCCTGGGTCTGAATATTATATCAAATTCATTTCAAACATCTTTTGGTCCACTAATACGTGAGTTCATATACATCTATAATCTATTTACACAGTCAGAATTGGAGTCTTTTATAAAAAGAAGCTGGTGATCTGAAAGATGCCTCCTAATTATAAAATTATTAAACAAATTATGACAGAAGGAGGATAGCTAGCCCTGTTTTCTTAGCTTTAATTACATAGAACTCATTATATGATGAATGATATTGATCCATCAGAAAGCCTTCAATTGCTAGAAAAAAGATCATTTAATAATTAGATATATCTATATATATTGTTATGTATATACATTTATTTGATTCCGTATTGACAAAGTTTATTCGTCATTACAGTATCTTATGAATGAATTGCCAGAAGCAGTTACAGTAACTAATGAACTTATAAAACACATTATGGTTCCTCGTTTATTGTCATCCAAAAAAGGCGATAATGGTATTGTTCTTGTTGTAGGAGGAAACAGGTTTTACCATGGTGCACCTATACTATCTTCCATGGCTGCCCTTAGATCCGGAACAGATATTGTTTACACGGCTGTTCCAAGATCCAACATTGTAGCAGTCAGATCCTTTTCTCCAAATATAATAGCATTCCCGATGTCTGATGATAAATTAACTACCGGTTCAGCTAACCGACTAATTGCAATGATTCCAAAAAAACCTCATGCAGCTGCTATTGGAATGGGTATGACTGTAGCGCGACAAGAGGCATTGCATTCGTTGATTAACAATCTGAACAGCGACGGTACAAGGTTACTGCTGGATGCTTCGTCTCTAATTCCCACTGTTCTCAAAGAGATATGTGGAACTGACACAATCATTACTCCTCACGCAGGAGAATACAAACGAATATTTGGCCAAAACGCAGGTATGAATGAAAACGAACGAATATCAAATGTATACAAATATGCGAAAGAGTACGCTATTACGATATTACTCAAAGGACAAACAGATATTATTTCAGATGGAGATCGAGTTGCTATAAACAAGATCCATAATTGTGCAATGACTGTAGGAGGCACGGGGGATATATTATCTGGCTTGACTGCGGGTATACTCACAAAAGTGAAACCTTATGAAGCATCAATTTTGGGTGTATATTTTAATGGAGTAGCAGGCAATTTGGCATATGATAAAGTAGGTTTACATATGGTAGCGACAGATTTGTTAGATCGTTTACCTAATGCGATGAAATCATTTGATTCAATTCAGGAATAGGTTTTAAAAGCTTAAGATGAATGGATTCAGTACTTGTGATTTGTTTAGAATTTTGCATTATTTTGGACTCATTGCCGATGTGTTTGAAATATGAAGCAAGTAGTAATGCCCACGGTAAAACTGATTTGCCATCACTCCTTGAGTGAATACTTATTACATTGTTGGTTTTGTCATGTTTTAAGTTGCCTGAATAACTAATTTTTAATGCCGAATCGATGATATTGAACAGCTCATTAATATTTGTCTCAAGTATCTTTAATCCTGATTTTTCAATTGATCTGATAATATGCGTACCGAGATCTGCCTGTGGATTTATTGCATGGTCTAATATAGACATAGATAATCCCTTTTCAATTAATTTTGCTAACTGGATTGCTATCGCTGCAGTACTTGGATCTGTTTGAATCAAATGGTTAACCTGCATCGCATTATCCCATTCACTTTCAAAGTTTCTAATATATGATAATCCAAAAACATCGAGGGAAGAAAATACTGCTGCTTTTCCGTTGCTGCTGTCAATTGATATCATGTTATTAGAATCTATTATAATTATATTGTAAGCTAAATTCCCAATTTTCAGATCAATTTCTGTAGGTAATGAAGACAGATTTTCATTTCCAACGCACTGACTTGGTAAAACCAACCTGATTTTTACACCATTTGTAATTGCTCTAATGAGGGACGGTTTGCATTGAGAAATGAGTCTTAGTCCCCAGGCATCAAGAATGGCATTTATTGAAGATTTAGAACTGCAAATAAGATTCTTGATCTTTTCGAAAGCAAGATTGGGATCGAGTAAGAAATATCTTTTTTCTTCAGAACCTCTCGGCTTATATCCTTCCTCACTTATTTTCTGCAATTTATCAACAATTTTCTTCATATTTTTTACACGTCGTTCATGTAGGTCGACTATTTCTCCAAAAGCGTCGTTAGGAGGTATTGCACTACTAATGACTGGCTTTTTTTGAGAGATTATTGATAGCCTCTTTTTCTCCAGTTTTTTTAGTGTTGGATAAACTTTTGTACGGGGCAAATTTGCATAGTAAGCTATTTCACTTGCAGCAAGTGAACCCCTACCGATCATTGTAAGATAAGCCCGTGCTTCATATTTTGATAAACCGAACTCCTCTAAACTTCCAACAAGATCGTTATTATTACTATTACTATTACTATTATTTCTATATTGCATAGAAAGTATTGAAGACTAATATATGATCAAAGTAAATGTGTTAGTCAATTAGATTGCGTCAAAACTAAAAAAAATGCTAAGCTGTTACAATAAAGCTATGTCACTGTAGTTACAAATAGTTACGTCTCTGTTCAACATTAATCTTTAACCATACTATAAATTGCAGGTAAAATAACATGCAATCTACATCAAAATGGACAAAAGAACAGTGCAATTTGGATGATCCTAGAAGATCTAATTCATTATGTCAGAGCGTACCAATAAAGCCTAGAATTGATGCTTTGTTACGTAAAATAGATGTACAAATAGTAAAATGGGACCATATCTTACAAGAGCTAAAATTAATTGATGACAAGTTGTTAAAGAATAGGATAGTGTCAATAAAGGAGAATAATTCTCAATATTCTATGGTACTTTCAATGGATATTGCCCATTCAAGAAGAATCATACGAACGTTACTTATATCAAAAATAGCCTTTGAGATATTAAAAAATAAATTGCTAGGAATATCTAATTTTGAAGGTATAGTAATTTTACTCGCTCCGGCTATGGCCGTTGTGAAGAATATTAGAGCATGTCTTATTCCGTCCTTACCTGAATCAGATGATGAGTTAGGAATTATTTCTGAATTATTAGGATGCATTCTGATAGACGCAGGTCAGGTGGGAGCATCTACAATAAACTTTGAAATAGCTAACGAGGAAGCTGTACATGTGCTAGATGAGGCATCGTTATCTGCGGAACAACATATTAAAAAGTCCTTCACTGATATACTAGCCTATCAATAATAATCTCATAAGGCCCGAGTATCGTGACATACTTAGATATACACAACTACGTATATTTTTCACATTTTCTTATCTGCATGTTTAATCAAATAAATAATAACATATGAGTCCCATCTATCTTAACATGCATCGATAATGGGATCGGAGTGTTATTATGGATAGTATTCTCTAGATAAAGGTGAATGCAGATGGTTAAGTATTGACTAAATATAGAATATATCGTAATATGTTTACATATCTAAGACAGCTCGAGCCTAATTATAATAAGATTTCAATTTTCCGTAATGGATCAATAAAAGATATGTAATAAGAAGACAACGATATTAAAAGCAAAATGAAAAATTATCCCGTCCGATTCGATAAGTGTTCTTAATATTGGTGCAAATTATTTTGTTTTTTACCCAATATAGATTTACAACATAGTAATTCAAAGCTGAATCCGAATCCAGTTGAACAGTAAACATATGAGTCTGGCTCCACAAGAATTAGAAAATAGTGCTAGTAAATATGCCGCCGAGGCAATCAGGTTAGATTCCCAAGGTTCGCGAGGCATGGCTGTCCAATCGTACCAACGGGCTATTGAGGCTCTTGTTAAATTAATTGAGATCTATCCTGAATACAAATTAAACAAGATATATATGGAAAGGGCAAGCGCCTATCAAAATAGAATTAAATCATTACAAATGTCTCATGGTCTTGATGATGAAAGGACTCCAGATGTTAATCATTTTCATGAAAAATTACGTCCAGCAAATGGTAATGGCAAGAGAGGTTTGCAGTCAGATAGACTAAAACAAACCAATAATGTGGAGAGTCTAAAAGCTGACTTTGACGATCTTGTAATGAAAGAAAAACCAGAGGTAACTTGGAATGAAGTTATTGGTCTGGAAGATGCAAAACGTGCTATAAGAGAATCTATTGTATACCCAACCAAGAGAGCTGATTTATTTCCTTTAGGTTGGCCAAGGGGAATATTATTATACGGACCCCCTGGATGTGGTAAGACATTATTAGCAGCGGCTGCCGCCGCCGAAATAGATGGATACTTTATCAACGTTGATGCAGCCTCGATGATGAGTAAATGGCTGGGCGAAGCAGAAAAAAATGTATCAAAATTATTCTCAATGGCTCGAAAACTAAATGAGAATGAAAATATTCCCGTTCTTCTCTTTATTGATGAAATCGATTCACTATTGGGAACAAGAAATAGTGAAGTTGGAGGTGAAGTTAGGGTAAAAAACCAGTTCCTAACTGAGATGGATGGAATCAATGGAAAGTCGAAAGAAACACAACTTTACGTTATAGGCGCAACAAATAAACCATGGAGTTTAGAAGCGGGTTTTCTTAGAAGGTTCCAAAAAAGAATTTATGTAACACTTCCTGACATTGCCTCAAGAACAAATCTATTTAATCAGTATACAACACCATTAAAAAAAGAAAAGACGTTAAAAAATGAGGAACTTGCAAAATTTACTGAAGGATACAGTGCAAGTGACATCAAAGATATCTGCCAATCAGCCCAGCTAAGAGTAGTAAACGAATTGTTTGAAAGTGGCAAGGCCACGGATGTACAGCAAAGTCCCAGAGCCATTATCACAAGTGACTTTAAGGAAATTTTCAAAATAAGAAAACCAAGCGTTACTACAGAGATGATTAGAGCATATATGAAATGGAGTGAACAATTCAAGGCGCTTTGACCAACTTTCTGCCAATTGTTTGTAATCAATTTATCTATCTATGGGCAAATGATCCTCACTAGTTTTCTGTATATATTTCATGTGTATATTCTATAGACTTTTTGAATGAGATTGTAGTATTTGAAGAGAGGAATTATTCACTGATTATTCGTCAATGATTATTGGTAGTCCTTTGTGAGTTCTAACAATAAAATCATTTATAATTAAAAAGATAATTCTTTACAAAAAACTGGCCGTAGATAACTAGGATAAAGTTGTATGTCTCTTTAATAATATACAATCGAGTACGCACTCAGTACATATATATATTCTCATAATAAATCGTGTTAATTGCATTGAAAGAAGTAATTCCAATTGGTGCATCATTAGCATCGATGGCGGCTGCTGGTGCTCTTGCTGTATGGATTGGAAAACAGCATAGAGGAACAGATAAGATGATGGGGATATCATCTGCTGTTAGAACAGGCGCAATGGCCTTTCTAAAACGAGAATTTAAAATTGTTATTCCAATCGCTATAGCCTTGACGATAATAATTAGTTTCACATCCGGGATTTCTAACGGAGTATCTTTTGCAGTAGGAGCAGCGATGTCAGGTCTTTCAGGATTATTGTCGTTAAGGATTACAGTTAAAGCAGCAGTAAGGGCAGCGCAAGCGACTTCCCGTGGGTTGGGTCCCGCCTTTGCCACTGCCTTCAGAGGAGGAGCCACAGTAGGTTTATCCGTACCCGCAATGGCCTTAATCGTTATCACGGCTCTTTACCTAGTGTTTCCTGAACCCTTGATGATAGCTGGGGTAGGAATAGGAGCAAGTTTAATTGCTTTATTCATTAGAGCTGGTGGTGGAATATTTACTAAAGCCGCTGATCTCGGAGCGGACTTGGTAGGAAAAGTGGAGGAGGGAATTCCAGAAGATGATCCAAGAAATCCAGCAACAATAGCTGATAATGTAGGTGACAATGTAGGCGACGCAGCAGGAATGGGTTCCGATGTTTATGAATCCTATATAGTTACACTACTTGCAGCAATGCTCTTAGGGGCTTTGGTTATTCCAGACAGCCTAAAAAATGTTGCAGGAGAAACATTTTCTTATATCAATCTTTCAATAGTCAATATTTCAGTCAATCCACTTGTTCTCTATCCAATTTTAATAGGAGCATCAGGTCTAATTGCATCAATAATAGGAGCAATGACTATTACTTCAAGAAAAATTGATGATCCTATGAAACCTCTAGATATAGCCTTCATAATCAGTGCTGTTATAGCAATAGCGTTAAACTTTTTTATGACCACTATGTTCTTTGGAAATACAATATTAGCCTACGGTCTTTTTGCTACAACTGTTGTAGGTGTAATATTGGTCCCTGTGATTCAGAGGATTACAGATTACTTTACTAATTATAAGTATAAGCCAGTTAGAGCGATTGTAGATTCAATAAAGTGGGGATACGCATCGAATGTTTTGACTGGAATAATTATGGGCATGAGATCTACAGGTCCATTTATGCTTGCTATTGTGTTTGTATTAGGTACTTCATATGGAATTATTTTTGGCATAACTGGAGATCCATTAATGGGTATCTACGGTACTGCAATGGCTGCTGTAGCCATGCTTAGTTTAGCCGGCATCGTGTTATGTATCGATGCATTCGGACCTATCAGCGATAATGCTGGAGGATTAGTTGAGATGACTAGTATGGGCGAAGAGAGCCGAACTATCACTGACAAGATAGATGCTGTTGGAAATACTACAAAGGCGATTACAAAAGGGTTTGCTATAGCCAGTGCTGGTCTAGCGGCATTAGCAATGATTCAGGCATTTCAACATGAAGCAGACAAAATCTTTTCTACAAAAGAATTCTTATACTCTTTATCTGATGTAGGATTGGTAATAGGATTATTGGTTGGGGGGTTGATTCCTTTCTTTGTAACCAGTCAGCTAATTACTGGTGTGAGCAACTCTGCAGCAAAAATGGTCGATGAGATAAGAAGACAATTTAGAGAAAAGCCTGGCATTTTAGATGGAAAAGAAACTCCTGACTACGCACGATGTGTAGACATCGCGACTAGCGCTAGCCTACGCGAGTTATGGAAGCCTGCACTCGTAACCGTAGGGGCGCCTATTATTACAGGAATTCTGTTAGGACCGACTGCTGTGGCAGGCGTGTTAATGGGCGCCGTCGTTAGTGGATTATTTCTAGCATATCATCTCGCAAACAGCGGGGGTGCATGGGACAACGCTAAAAAATATGTTGAACTATTAGGAAAGAAAAAGACTGAATCTCATGCAGTGGCAGTAGTTGGAGACCTGATTGGTGATCCATACAAGGATACGGCAGGACCTGCCCTAAATACTGTTATTAAGCTGCTTAATACAGTCGCAATCGTCTTTGTGCCAGTCTTTATTGGTATTCTTGCTTTGTAATAGAGTAAGTAGCCAAAATATAACACTGGTGGTTATAAGAGTGACTTTGGTGTAAATGGCACTTCAAGGGAAATTTGATGCTAAGGCAGTCGAAAATGATATTCGCAGTTATTTAGATAAGATAAATCTAAAATCTCTATTAGAAAATGAAATCTTTGATTATGGCGATATAGTTAGTTATATTGAAGGTCCTCCAACGATGAACGGAGAACCACATGTAGGACATCTAAGAGGACGAATAATAAAAGATGTCTGGTATAGATTCAATACTTTACAAAAAAAGAAGGTGATTTTCAGAGCTGGCTGGGATACTCAGGGTCTCCCAGTAGAGTTACAAGCTGAGAAGGAATTAGGACTAACAGGAAGTAAAATAGATAATCTTAAGAAAGTCGGAATAGAAAAAATTGTTGAAACATGTAAGAGAATAATTCAACATTATAACGAGAAATGGCTTAGCGCAGACAAATTACTAGGTATGTCATTTGACTATGAAAAAGCATACTGGACTTTCTGTGACCAATATATTGAAAGAGAATGGCAGTACTTAAAGAAAGCTTGGGAAAATGGAATACTAAAAGAATGGTTTAGAGTTGTTGCATATTGTCCATCATGCCAAAGTTCTCTTAGTAATGCTGAGGTTAACCAAGGATATGAAACAGTAGAGGATCCCTCTTTCTATTATAAAGTCAAACTATCCACTGAAGATATCTATCTTATAGTCTGGACAACGATGCCTTTTACTGTTGTTACAGATGAAATGATCGGCGTTAATCCAGAAGCTAAGTATGTCTATGTAACAGTCAACGGTGAAAAATGGATTATTGCAGAAACGCGATTGCAGGATCTAATGAAACAGTTCGGGATTTATCAATTCAAAATCGAAACAACTATTTACGGTAAAGATCTTGATGGCAGACATTATATTCATCCTATACTTCCTTTGATACCAGAACTTGGTAATTTGGCAAAGGAAGGATCTATTCATTTTGTTGTAGCAGAAGAGTTTGTAGACGTTACAACTGGTAGCGGTATAGTTCATCTGTCTCCTGCTAACGGTGAGGTAGATTTTGACATTGCCACAAAAAGAAATGTCCCAATATTTGTACCAATAGACGATAGGGCTTTCTTTACAGAAAAAGCAGGAGAATTTAAAGATGTATTTGTCAGAGATGCTGATCGCATAGTAATTAAAGAAATGGAACAAGTAGGTGCTGCCATTAAGTCAAGTACAATAAAACATCAATATCCAACTTGCTGGCGTTCACATCACAAGTTAGTCTGGCTTGCCAGACGAGAATATTTTTACATAATCCGGAAACTTGGTGATATGCCACTAAAAGCAGCACAAAAGGTAGAATATTTTTATGAACCTCCAAAAAATAGGTTTTGTGAAATTATAAAAGAAAAGGTGCCATGGTGTATATCTAGGGAGCGTGTCTGGGGCACACCACTTCCAATTTGGTCGTGCCCTGTGTGTGGAAACAAAGATCCTTTATTCTCAAGAGATGAAATCATAAAGAAGGCAAGGATTCTTCCTGATGGGCCTGACTTCGAACTTCATAGACCATGGATTGATAGGATTGTGATAAAATGTGATCACTGTGGAGAAGATATGCAACGAGAGCCTTATGTTCTGGATACATGGCATAATAGTGGTGGAGCGCCTTATGCTTCACTCAACGATGAAGAATATAAGAATCTAATTCCTGCTTCCTTTCTAACTGAAGGAATAGATCAAACGCGAGGTTGGGCATACACTCTGTTAATGGAAAATGTGATATTGCAACAACGTGCAATTGCACCTTTCCAATCGTTTTTGTTTCAAGGACATGTGTTAGATGATAAAGGAAATAAAATGAGCAAAAGTGTGGGAAACGTAATTGATGCACATAACTTACTCAGCGAAAATTCTGTAGATTTGGTTAGATTTTATTTTATGTGGAAAGCGTCTCCAATCGAATCATTGAACTTTAGCGTTAAAGAAATGGAAAGAAGGCCATATCAGGTCATGAGTACTTTATATTACTTACACACTTATTTTAAACAGAATAGCAGCTTCGACGGTTTTGAACAGAAGAAATATAATCTTTGTTGGGTGATCGACAATAATTTATTAAGTTTACCAGAGATATGGCTTTTATCAAAGTTGCAGTCGCTTATATCCGAGGTCACAATAGCATTTGAACGATGTAGATATAACGAAGGCGCAAAAGCAATAGAAGAATTCATAATTAATCAGTTAAGCCAGACCTATATTCCGGTCACTAGAAATGATATATGGGATGATAGCCCAGAGCGACTTAATCGCAGACTTGCAATCTACTCGGTGTTGGCCTATTCACTCATGCAAATAGATGTAATCGTTCATCCTTACTCGCCATTTATTACTGAGTATCTTTACTTGAGTTGCTTTTCATATCTACGCAGTATTCTACTTGAGCGCTGGCCGAAATATGAAGAAAAACTCGTTAACAGAATGGTTGAAGAAGCTTTTGACAAATTAAAAGAAGTTATCTCTCTTGCAAATGCTGCAAGAATGAAAGTTCAACTTAAAAGACGATGGCCCATGAAGGAGGCTTTGATCTGTACTTCAGATCCAACATTTCTTTCTGTAAGTGGTATTTCGAATATATTGAAAAACCAACTAAATGTTGAAAATTATGCCCTTATAGAAATCCGTAGCGATACAGCATTACAAAAATTATTAAGTCTCTTTGCAAATAAATTGCCAATTGTTCCAAATATTGAGTTGATACGGAAAAAAATTGCACCTCGTGTAAAGGAGAATATTGGTAAAGTAACACTCGCGTTTGAAAAAGTCGACAAGATAAAATTGCTCGAATCTCTGAACTTGTCTGGAACATTCCTGATTGTATATGAAGGGGGCGCCACCTCTATTTCAGTGGACGATTTAAAACTCTCATATCTAGTCTCAGATGGGTATGTTATGACAGAGAGAGATGATCTTATGGTTTTTATTTCTACGGAACGCGACAAGGAATTGACATCCAAAGGCTTCTTAAGAGATTTGGCTCGAAATCTACAGCAGTTACGAAAAGAGAGTGGATATAATCCGACAGACATCCTCTCAACAGCGTTTGTTGCAAATTTAGATGATGAGGAAATCTCTTTCCTATCTCCATTAAAGGAGGAATTAAAGTATCTCGTAAGAGTGAAATCTGTTGTATTAACAAAGGATCCGATTGAAAAAATAAACTATAAGTTAATAGATCTTGAGGGTCGAAATCTAAACGTTTCAATACAATAGGATAGGGCTTTTTTCATATAATTATATAAATTATGCCTTCGGCTATAATAAGAATATATTATAGATAGAATAAGATAAAGATATGAATTAAGACAAATACGTTTGTTAGACAAAGGCAAGTGAAGTAAATTAAATGAATGTTTTTTGTTAAATCTTTTTGTCATATAGCATTAAAAATAAAAAATTATATAACAAATTTGCCATGGCTAACAAGCAGTTGACTTTAGATGAAAAGCAGGTAACTTTGGATGAATGGTTGATTGATCGGCTGAGAGAAAAAATTAGCAAAGCAGCGATTAACGCCAGCAGATCAGGCAAGCCTGTCTTGTTATACAGAAACATTATCGAGGAAAATGAGGTTGCCGCTGAAGAAGAAATTGCTACTGTTAGTGAGAAAAACGCTCTTGTACAGGTATTTACTTACGGTGGATTTATTCCTCCTACATTTCAGCAACAATATGTGTTTATGTTAGACGAATTTCCAGTCTGGATTATGAAAAGGAGTCGCAACCTTCTTCTACAATGTCTTGAAAACTTAGAATGAGAACAATTAATTATTATTAATAGAACGTGACTCGTTATATTCGTTTAGCTTGAATCTATTATTATTTACCCTATAACGTTTGTGCTCTAAAATGTTACCTGAATATATTAGTTGTTATCTAGAGAGTCTAATTGTACTTGGTTATTCATATTGATGCATATAAGTATCTAATACCTGTAGAATTTAATATTATCATTTTTAAAGCGAGTCAGAAGCCGGAAATCCATAATCGAGGCTAGTATTTCGTTGGTTAACCATAGCCAGAGTGTTCCTGATAAGCTGGTACATATTATTGTGACACGGACAATTACAGACCATTATTGTTTTCGATCCATCTGTTATTTCGGCTATTATTCCTTCGCATAAACCGTGTTCATTTTTAATACATCTATTTGACTTATCCACAGCCATATATAATATGTTCCTAGCTTAATTTATTATTGTTATTATCGTGATTATTATTACCATATACAGAGGACAATACACCATAATTGTTAAATTATTTTTGATACAATACAAAAATAGATGGATGTTTATAGCGAGAATCGTCCTTGGGGAAGATTTGAAAAATTCCATGAGAATCAACTATCCACGGTTAAACTAATTTATATCAAATCAAATTCAAGACTTAGTCTTCAATTCCATAAAGAGAGATGGGAATTTTGGAAAATAATTAAGGGCACTGCTCAAGTAGAATTAGATGGCAAGATACTTGAAGTTAAGGAACAGCAAAATGTGGTTATTCCAAAAGGAGCAAAACATAGAGTTAAGGCACTCAAGGATGATTGCGTTATCCTTGAGATATCATATGGTAAGTTTGATGAAAATGATATAGTAAGAATAGAAGATGATTATCAACGAATAGTAAAAAGTTAGGTAAGTAGTTAGTGTTCTTTTGTAACCCTCTTCTATTGTTCTTTAATTTTATATACTCTACATATGATGATGAGTTTTAATATTGTAGATTTAGTGATAGATGATACAAAAAATAGTTATGATAATATACTATGGCTACTAGCTATACGATATGATCCTGTGAAACTTCTCTATTTGATTACTTCTCCTTTACACAGCTAACGCGCTAAAGCCAAGTATAATTATAGACAATACTTAATTGTTAAGTATGATTTAAATTCATAGAGTGAAACAACAAAGACGAAATCCTCTTTATACTATAGGTTTCATTACAACGACAACAATAATCTAGAATAGATTTTTTTTCCATACTATTGTTGTTACAAATGTTAATACAGATGCAATAAAACCTCCATAAGATAAATTAGGACTATGTGGTAGCATTATTACGGATCCGAGGAACAAAGCTGATGCAAATATGCTTCCTGCAAGAATATTATTGCTATTTCTTTGTGGATTGTTATAGTAGGAGTAGTGTTGATGTGTTTCTAGATAAGATTTCAGCAATGGTGCAACATAGATAGAGGCCTCGATATTTTTTGTAAATCTCTTTATGGATTCTTTTATTTCTTCCTTATAAGCTTCTTTGATAAGTTGCTCTTGCTCTAACAAATTTGCTAGCACTTTTACAAAATGGAACTTTACCTTATGATGATGATATATGCCTTCAAGGATGGATGTCATTCGCATATATAATGCCAGATTTTTTGGCAGCCTGAATGGAAATCGAGTCATCGTTTTGTTGGCAAGTTCCATGAATGCATTAACTTCCATTCTGTCTACTTGTTTTCCATGGAGAGATTGTATGCTCATCTCTAGAGCTTTTTCAACAACGTAACGATTGACTGTTGGCTCTAATGTCTTGAGATCCATTAGGGCATTGACTGTCCTGACAGCATCTTTTTCGACTAATCCAAGATATAGCCTGATCAACATAATGCGAGTCTCATTATCTATTCTTCCAACCATACCAAAATCATACAGAATTATTGCACCACTATCAGGAGCTACTGAAATATTGCCTGGATGGGGATCAGCATGAAAAATAGTATGCCGTAATAACATTTTGAAGAAAACATGATGTACTCTCATTACTATTTTTTCTCTGTTAACTCCCATAGCTTCGAGTTTATCGATATCGGTAATTTTAATACCTGGAATATATTCTAATGTAAGTACATGTTTTGATGTTCTCTCTTGTATTACATTAGGAATAATGATCATCTTATCGTTTCTGAGGTTGTTTTTGATTGCAATGAGATTATCAGCTTCTATTCTATAATCCATTTCTTCATGAATTGTTTCGATAAATTGTGATAGCATACCTTCTGCTGAAAAACGCAGATTAGGATCAATAAAGCGTGTCGCTATAGGAAGGATTTTTTTTAGAAAAAATATGTCTTTTTCTATAATTTGTTCAATATTTGGTCTGCTTATCTTGACGATAACGTCCTTACCTTTATATTTTGCAAGGTATACCTGTCCGAGACTCGCACCAGAAAGTGCTGATGTATTAAATCCATCAAATACATGTTGAATGTCTCCTAATTCATTTTCTATCATTGATTTTACTTCTGAGAATGGAGCTGGAGGAACTTCATCTTGCAGTTTTGCTAATACATCAAGATAAGGCTGTGGCAAAATATCAGCTCGTGTTGAGAGCCACTGTCCTAACTTAATGTAAGAAGGACCAAGTTCAATGAAAGCCTTAAGGGCCTTTTCTGCGTGCTTTCGATATTTTTTCTCATTGATATTTTTTCCTTCTAATTTGACCCATTTACGCCTGTCTCTTCTAAATTTAAATGCTACTGGTAATAATTTAAGTAATACTCTTGCAAGATGGATTTTTGATGGGTCTTTTGGAATAACTTCAGTTTGTTTACTAAAATGCTCTTTCAAAGAAGAAATCTGTTCTGGCACTTGAGCTGGTTTCTCCATTTGGTCTAGTTTCTCCTCTTTTTTCTAATGGTGTTAGTGATAATATAAGAAGAAACTGAGCCTGCAGTTGAAGCTGCGAGACATCCAGCCAATATTGCGTTATATAAAGCAGTTCTCTGATTCTTCCCTTTTGGTTTGCTTCTATCATATACTTCTTGACCAACTTTATATCCAACAGATGCCGCCGAAATCCTACCGGCCAAATACTCCGGGGCATCTGCTAATAAGTATACGAGTGCATCCTCCTTTGGATCTATATTATCGTTTTGAACAGTATAATTATCATCATATTCTCTAATATGCAAATTTCCATAACGGAATTCAATTTCGGCTCCTTTCTTATTGCCTAATGATCGTTCTTTATATTCAATTATAGGTCTGACGGGTTTATGCACAATAATACTGCCTTCGCCGTCAATATAGTGCACGTCTGTTTAGAGTGTTCAATGACATATAAAATTAGCTTTTAGTCTATTGCATGAATGATATAGAAAGAATATGTGAGACAGTGTCTTTGTTAGATAAAAAGGATCATCTGCATATTCAAAATTAAAATTAAACCCTATGATGTAAAAGAAAAAGGCTAAATAAGAAAATCAACAGAACCTTTGTACATGCGGGGACCTAATCCTACCGAACCCAGTCATTAACTTTCTTGCTCGAACATAAAAATGTATAAGAATTCTGATAATTCTAATTGCTGTCAGACTGTCATTTTATCAATTCAATCGAAGTATACTATCAACATGGAAGGAGCATCAGATCCTTCACAGACAGAACGGAACTGCACTTTACTCATAACATCATATTTCCCTAATTACATTTACGAGAATAGAACTATATATTAGCCAACAACAACACGTGAAGAAGGAACAGAAGACGAAGAAGAATGAGAAGAAACTCTTAAAAGATTAGATTTCACACCTTCTTTCATGTGGTGGTTTTGGTTGTTGTTGTTGTGGTGGTTTTTTGGTAAAGGAAGGTAGGTTAAGTCTGCTTTCAACGTGGAAGACCTCATAGAATGGCATTTATTCCATTACAAACAAGAAGAAATAGGACATCTTCTGAAGATATCGCTTATGACTTGTACTTTCTAGGTCTTTCATTTAAAATGCAGGTAAAACATTATCATCAAGAACTACAAAAGGGAGTATGTTTCAATATGAAAAGGGGTGCAAAGATATCGACCCAGAAGAATTAGCTATAAAGAAGAAATATTTCTGAATTTATAACAGATGAAACACGAATAAGGGTAGAAAATAAGTATTTTTGGATTTGTAATGCTGTTGAACCAACAGAAAATCAGTTCTTTATCTTTATCAGAAAGAAACATATTTGTTATAGTGAAATTTTTAACTGATTGATAAAGATTATTGAAAATACACACTTTCAACACAAAAATCGTGGTACATGCTATACATGTACATGTAAATTCCACAAATTAAGGCATCATCTTCACTCCATCTATGATAAAAGTATTATCGAAGAACAACCAAATACATTAAGGACAGAACAGAATGTTTTGAGGATGATTACTTCCAATGCATAGAAGAGAAGTGTAGACTAATCCATCTGAGAAATTAGTTCAGTCTATTTGTTAACTATCATAATAAGGAAGTGATTGCTTAAGTTAACAGAGCCGTAAAAAGTAATTGTTATGTTAACCTAACAGAGTCGTCATCGTCGTCGTCTGTGTTATCCGGGTTTTCTCATTCTCTTTGGAACAGGAGAACGACTAATATAATTGACTAATTCCTTGACCATGGGTCCCATCTTGTATATCTGTGGCATAACATCCACCTGTACTTCGTTCTCTTCAAGTGCTTTCTTAGTAGAAGGTCCTATTGCAACCACAATAACATTGTTGTTAAGTGAAAGTAGCAAAGGTTCTTTCATCTTATGAGTTTCCGCTATATTGAAAAGGTCTCTAGCAGACGGCGGGCTTGTAAATGTTATTACATGAATATCTCCTTTGTTTATGGCCTCTATCAGCTTGATCACCTTACCTTGGTCAGGATAAACGGATTTAAATCCCATTTCCTCAAGAATTTTGGCGCCATTCTCATTGAGATCAAAAGAGTACGTGTAGGTGGAACATTCAAATATCTTTGCTCCTGCTGCAGACATTTCATTCCTGAAGACAGGAAAATATGAACCATGCCAAAGGACACCAATCTTCTTTCCCTGAATGCCCCTACTCTTGAGTATCTTGGCTATTCCATCGGCTGTATTTTCATCAGGTACAATATCAGTCTTTATGCCATACTTACCCAAGGCTATCTTTGGCTTTAAACTCCTAGCAACAACAATTGTCTGCTTCAAAGCCTCACTGACGTTACTTTCCATTTGTACTTTCTTGGCAGCGGACATAAGAGAATATACCCCTGGCCCAGTCATAAAAATCACATAATCTAATTTATCTTCTATTATTTTCTTTATAAATTCCTCAGTTTCCTTGGATTTGTCTATATTAGACTCGATACCAACTGTTGGGGAAATATAAGGTATGCCTCCAAAGTTCGTTATTAGGTGAGCTAGCTCTAATGCTCTACGGCTTGCTGTTATTGCAACTGTAAGACCATTAAGTGACAAATCAACCACTCGGTAATAATTGCGAAAGCTTTACTTCTGTTTTTATTACATTTTTTTGCATCTATGATAGAACTCCTCTTTCCTAATGACAGACAATAAAAGAGACAACTTTATTATTATACATATCCTAACAACGATTATGTTTGTATATTGATTACCTATATTATCGAATAATATTGTTTATTATACCACAGTGAGACTTTGATTAGAAACGTTATTCTTTTGTGCTAAGCCATAAGGTAATAATGAATAAGTCATATCTTAGAATTTTAAATTCCAAAGCACTCCTTAATTTACAAGGCTAAAAATATCTTCTTTTCAATTATTTTATTCTAAACAAATTAAATAGATGATCTGAGTAAACCATCTGTATATTGCTGAATTTTGTTTCAGATGGTTGTTGTTGTATTCCACTGGTCGTTATCATATAGAGATTTGTATGCTTGTTTGCTAAACTTCCGTATAATCCATATACATTGTCAGAAGATAAGTAGACCCTTTTATCTTGTAATTTAATTTCCATCCAGCCTCGCCAATGCTTTGCTCCTATGATTAATGAATTTGGATCTGTATTCTTATTTATCCAAGATATCAGATCTATGAGATTGTCGTTATCAGAGATATCGAGTGAGTTAAATTGCATTGTAAGTGGTACAAAGTTCTGTATGTATTTTCCTACAATGCCATACACAGAAAATCCATCATAAGGCATTACCGCATATATTATTCCTATTGCAACAACAGTGCAAAGAAATGAAGCTGCTAATGTCTTTGCAACAATTGTATTTTTTTTTTGAGCTAATTGAATAATACCATAGCCAGCAAAAATAGAGAGAAAAATGCCGCATAAAATGATCCACCTGTCAGCAAGTAGCACTTCTAAATTTTGGAAAATTAACCACGAGAACGCTCCTGTAACAGAGATTAGCAATGGGATTTTAAGTAATTTATTCTTCGCAAGTTTGAAGCCAATTATTCCTACTGGCGTAACCAGACCATTATAAACAAGAAATAAAATTAAAAGGTTCGTTGGATTATAGAATGTAGGTGAGATAGTTTGCGGCAGGCTCTTTAGTGACTCTATTGTATTACTATAGAGAGCACCATATCCATAGATTAATGAGGCGGCAAAGAAAAATGTACAAACCACTGAACATAGAATTGTTAATCGACTTTTATCAGTAAAAGTATAGATTAGTAGAGAGATTGTACATAGTAATCCCACCATTCTATCAGACATTGCTGTAATTGCGGAAAGAATTAAAGCTGCAATAATGATCCTCTTATTGGTTTGCTTTCTCTTGTAAACTAGCGAAAACATCAGGAACATAGTTGAGAGAGAGAATAAATCCCGATGAAGATCCCATGTTGTTCTAAGTACAGTTAATTGGAATATGATGAAAAATGCCAAATACATACTGTAACTGATATCAATTTTCAAAATTCTTCGTCCAATAAAAAATATTGAAATTCCAAAAATACCATATGTTATGATAGCAAATGTTGTAACAACAAAATGAGGAGAAATCGATAAACCTGTGTTGATAACATGAAGCAACGAAACGTAAAACGGAAACTGCGCAGAAATCGTAGACCAGAATTTATCGAAATTTGTTACTACAGGAATGTAATAATTGATAACATCATATCCAATAGGATAAGGATAAGCAATTAACTCTGGAACAATTCGTATTAGAGAAGCAATTGAGAAAATAAATAATACTGCATATTTCTCATGACTAATCAGGCTTTCCTTGACATTAAAAGCATACATATATGAATCTCTAATCATTTTATTTTAACTGAGCTAATTACTTAATTACTTATAGTCGGCGAATCTTTTATTATATATATCTATATCGACCTAAAGAGTAGATAAATTATGGCAGTACATAGTAAAAACACATACAATATATCAATACTCTGAAAGCTAAACAAGAAATTGAACCTAAAAGAGCTATTTATTAATCTAAAGATTTTGATTAGGGATATATGATAAGTGTTATAATGCATTAAGAAGCCTAGTCATTTTATCAAAGCTAATTTCAAAACCAAAACGCTGCTCTTCTTTCTTCATATTCCTATACATGCTCATCAACAAATTTACATGCCTGATTGTACTTAATGTGCCATTCATTTTTAATCTGACAATTTTGTAAACATTATCATAATAGTCAAATTTATGGAGCACCTTCTTTCGATACTGCTTGAAATCGAATCTGGTTTCACTTTTGTCAAAGACTTCGAGAAAAATATCGCAGCACAGTAACGAAGGAATTATTCCTTCTCCTAACATAGGGAAAACGCATCCAATAGATTCGCCTACCCCTATTACGTTATCCTTGTAGAATGGTTCCATTCGTTTGGGAGGGGACAGGCGTATGGGTCTTCCTATTTTCTTTACAATTTTAACTGCAGGCTGCTGGTTAAAAAATTCCGCAATACCATAATATTTCCTATCAATATCGCCGGCGCCTATATATCCTCTGTTACGATCAAGTGGAAAATACCAGAAATATCCCCTTGCTCCCTTATATCCTATCACATAAAACTCCTCTTCATCATGAACGTTTTCTACTAGATATTCATACGCAGGTATCAGGAAATCTTGCTTTGATTTAGGTAAAAGCGTTCGATGTAGCCCCGTACAATCAAGTACATAATCATACTCATCCAAGGGAAAAGATTCCGGGCTGCATTTAACACCATAGTTAATTGTAATTCCTTCTAAAAGGTCTTCCTCCCATTTTTGTTTATTATATGTAACTAAACCCTTCAAATCCAAATATTCTCTATTATCGTTTGGAAGCTCCATTCTCAGTGTTTTTCCTACATGAAAAACATAATCGTCAAAATTGAGACCGGCCTTATCTGAAAATTTTGTAAGAACATTTCTAGATGCACCCCATGCGCATACAGGCCAATGGTTTTCTCTATTTGAAGATTCGAAGATTCTTACATTATGACCTCGCTTTTGCAGCAAATGTCCAAGATAGCTTCCAGCCACCCCTGCCCCGGCAATGGCAATATTCATCTACTTCCTTATCCTTTCTTGTTTTCTTTATAATTCTTCTTGCTTCAAATTTTTGTGAAAAAGTCATCAAGACAAGAAGAACCATTATCTAAAATATATATATGTATATATATAAATATATAATATTATATCAGGATAACATGAATATAAGATGCTCGACTATTATCTTCATTTGAATACGATAATAATACTGGATTCAATTTTTTTCGATAAATATAAATTTCATCTAATCTATCAAAATTACTGATAATAATATCATTGGCATGTTAAAAAGAATTTTCAATAGTGTTAATATTTATGAACCCAATCGTTAATGTAGAATGCTAATACTACCATTAGTAAATGATTGTCTAATATATTACGATGCTATCTTTATTTCTCTATGGTTGAGAAATGATCAACATAATGTGATTGCTCGAACTTATCTCTATAAGTTAGTTAGTATGAATTATGATAGGTGCTTAAATTAGTAGAACGACTAGTTATACTAATAGATAGTTACAATTGATAGCGTAAATACTTAGTTACAATACAAATAAGAGTATAGCATAAATAGTTTAATTCGAATAGTCTACTGAATGAAACGAACTATAATGGCATACATGGTAGCGACAATAGTGTCATTTGCAGTGATAAGTGGTCTAACAATACAACCATTATCCTCAATGGCACAACAACAAGTACAACAAGAACAAGAACGAGGACAGGGACAACAACAGGACCAACAAAGAGAATCTAGAACGCCAGTTACTAATGCAGCTTGCGGACAAGTTGTTGACGGACTAGTAGAGTTGAATTCGGACTTAAACTGTAATGGAGATGGTCTGATTATAGGAGATGACGGAGCAACCATAAGACTCAACGGTCATACAATAAGAGGTCCAGGCCCAGACAGTTCAAAAGTTGGTGTATCTGTAGGTAATGAAAATGGTGTAACAATTCAGGGTCCGGGAACAATTGAGCAATTCCAAGCAGGAGTTTTAGCATCAGGTGCTGAAAATACATTAATATCAAAAATGATCTTTACAGATGATCAAATTGCAATTTTCTCGACAGGTACAGAAGGATTGCAAGCATCGCAAAATATAATCACAGGTAATAGTATTGGAATGGCATCACATTCAAGTAGTGGTCTTGACGTGAGAGAAAACCTTCTAACTGGCAATGTTTTGGCTGGAATTACGCTTGTA